>JAQTPJ010000062.1 GCA_028712915.1 Candidatus Omnitrophota bacterium | reverse complement strand
AGAGAAAAAATAATCAGGCCTATTTCAAAAATGATAAAATTTAACTTCGCGTTTTTTAGCGAAGATATGCCGCGCGTCATAAGCCAGCCTCCCAGTGTCAGGCCCAGCATAAAACTGGTGATTAACAGGGCGATGTGGTGGTAGACATAGCCGTAGAATGACTGGTAGAGAAATATAATGAGCAGCTCGTATGCCATACCTAAAAGCCCGGTGGTTAGTACGGCGTAAGGAATGCTTATTTTTTTGAAGCGGGGGATAAGTCTCGACATAAAAATAAGCAAAAAGCCAATAGCTGCCACAAGCAATATAAGTAAATTAAAGTTTATTTTTTCAATTGCCCTGAAGAATCCGCTCATACGGGGAGAAAATAATACGTCCCAATAGGAGAGGGAATAGAATAATCCGATTGGCAGGAATGAGGAGTTGTGTTTTATATTTTTTGTTTTAGATATTGTGTCGTTAAACCAATTCAGCCAGCGTTTATCTAATCTGTCCTGGATATGGAATGGAGTTAATAGCCGTGTGGCGATATTTCTTTCTTTAAGCCTTTGGGTAAATAAAGACGCATCGACATTAAAATCGTTTTGGGAAGCCAGATAAATATTGGAATCTCCGGGAATGATTTTTACAAAAGTAAATACGTCCTTTAATGTATTTAGTATAGAGAGGTTTATTTTTTGCAGTTCTGTGTTCAGATAACTCAGCGAACCCGCCAGATCAAATACCATAATCCCGCCATCGCGAAGGATATTCTTTGCCGAGACGAAAAATTCTTTAGTATAAAAACGGTTTATCTGCAGAGTAGTCGGTAGAGGCAGCTTTATAAATACAATATCATATAGCTGCCGGGTGTTTTTAACGTATAAAGCGGCGTCGCTAATCTTTACGAAAAGCCTCTTGTCGCCTAATTCCTGCTGCGTCAATGATGTGGGGTATTTTTTAAGCATCCGTATTAACAAAGGATCAAGTTCGGCGTAGTCTATGTGGTTTATAGGGTATTTAAGTATTTCGAATATTGCCCCGCCTGCGCCGCCGCCGAGAATAAGGATATCTTTAGGGCTGGAGTGGCTAAGCATAGCGAAATGGACAAATTCTTCCGTTGAAGCTATGTCAGGCACAGGAGCCGTTATTATAGGAATTCCGTCGCTAAAAAATGTATATTGCTCCTTTTCTTTGGTTACGGCGATATTTCCGTAAATAGAATTTTTATAATCGATTAACCCGTATCCTTTCCATTGTTTCTTTAAAGACAGGCTATCGAGCTTTCCGGAGAAAACACATAAAGACAGCGCTTCGATGCAAAGAAGGGCTGTGATTAAGAATGTTAGTAATTTCTTGAGGATAAACCCGGGTTGCTTTTGCAGCAGCATTATCGCCGAGGCCAAATTTAATAATCCGATAATAAAAGCTATTTGAAAAGAGCCTGTCTTGGTTATAAATATATAGGTAAATATGGGCCCGGCGATAATAAAACCAATTGCCTCAAAAATATACACCCTGCCCACTGACTCGATATCTTTGTTACTGTAATCTTTCCAAAGGCGGCAGCCGATGGGAAATTGCGCTCCGTCGAACATGCTTAAAGGAGCGAGTACCAGGAAAGAAGAGATAAACACAGGGATAATCCCTACGGCCTCGCCGGCGCTTAAAGGCAGGAAGCTTTTCAGGCTGCGTATTAAATATATCGCGCAGGGAAAGTATAACGCGATAAGGCACTGGAGAAGGCAATAATATAGCAGCGGTTTTTTATTCGTCCGGCTAAACCTTGAGGCGAGGCCGCTTCCCAGCGCTTCAAGTATTATCCAGTTTCCCAAGATTAAGCCGATGGTGAGCTCGTTTCCATAAAAACATATAAGAAATTCGCGTATCAAAAGGACCTGGACAACAAGGGAGGTGAAACCCATTAAAAGCAGGGCGAACATAAGCCTTTTTTTCATAGCGGTTTTATTATAGCATATCTTTTTCTTGAAAAATCAGTTTTTGTTTGGCGGATTCCTCTTATAGAGCTATAATCTATACAATAAGAATACAATTCAGAATAGTCATGGCCAGATGGAATATGCGTAAAAATAAAATACCTATTATTATTTCCTGCCTGTTTGTTTTGATGCTGGCGGTTTATATCCCGTTCGGAGACGCTCAGGATTTGAACGACAAAAAGTGGGATGATTTGGAAAAGATGCCCAAGAGCCTGCCTGCCCCGATGCCTGAAGAGTATAAAACGCTGCCGACGCCTGTCCAGGAGGATCCTATCAAGGATATGCGGTTTCAGGAAAAATACAGATTCCCCAAACAGACAATAGAGGAGATTGCCCCGAAGCCGCTCATAATAGACCAGCAGGCGCAAGACAGAGCCGTGCTTGAAAACCAGAGGAAATGGCGCCAGATGATGGAGTCCCAGAAGCCAAATCTCTTTAAAAGGTTTGACGAATGGCTCGAGGTATTTAACATACCTAAAGAGTACCACTTTGCCATAGAGCTTTTTTTAGCTGCCCTGTTTATAGTTTTCTTCGGGATTATGTATTATAGAAGAGGCGTTAAGAAGAAAGAAGAAGAAAAGACGTTTCGTATGCCGCCGAGGTAAACATATGGCCACACAAAAAATAGCCAAAATTAAGGATGTATCTTTACGCAATAAGATAAATCGGCTTAGCGTTGTTTATGATGTTACGAAAGATATGAACGCGCTGATAGAATTAGACCAGTGCTACCGCACCTTGGTCGACAGGCTGTGCAGGGTATTTAATGCCAATATTGCATCGCTTATGCTTATTGATAAAAAGAAAAATGAGCTTGTGATAGAGGCAGCCTCCGGGCTTAAAGAGGAAATTGTAAAACAGGCAAGGATTAAGTTGGGGCAGGGTATAGCTGGCTGGGTAGCAAAAGAATTAAAACCACTTTTAATCAAGGACATAGATGACCACCCACGTTTTAAAAATAAAAACTACAAGAAAGTGACTAAATATTCCACCAATTCTTTATTGAGTGTGCCACTTTTGGTTAATAAGGAATTAGTCGGGGTGCTTAATATTACCGATAGAAAGGATAAAAAACGTTTTAATAAGGGAGATTTGGATTTATTGGTTTCTATTGCTCAGCAGGCGGCGATATCAGTCAGGAACTTTAAGCAATATAAAGAATTAACGAGGGTGAATGATGAAAAGAATAAATTTATTTCTAACCTTGCCCACGAATTAAAATCTCCTTTGGCGACGGTAAAAGAAGGAGTCAATCTTGTTGCCGACGGCGTTCTGGGGGAGGTTAATGATAAACAGAAGCAGTCGCTTTTAATTTCGATAGATAGCGTCACCAGGTTGGTGCGATTGATAGATAATTTGCTGGATATATCAAGGATGGAAACAGGCAACCTTAAAATGAAAAGGGAATTGGCAGATTTGAATTCATTGATAAGAAACGCCGAAAAATCCTTTGCGCCGTTGGCCAGCAAACATTCGGTCAGCCTGAAAGTGATTTTACCCGATGAGCCGATAAAAATCTGGGTGGACTGCGATAAAATTTTTGAAGTATTCGCAAATTTGTTAAGTAATGCTATCAAATACAACAAGGCAAATGGCAGCGTAGTGTTTGAGGCGGTAGACAAAGATACGGAAGTTTTGATATCTGTTAGAGATTCAGGATGCGGTATACCTAAAGATGACTTGCCTAAGGTGTTTCAAAGATTCAGCAACCTTTCTTTATCTAAAAACGGCAATGTCGATAGCACTGGGTTGGGGCTGTCCATAGCAAAAGAAATCGTGGATTTGCACAAAGGCAGGATAGAAGTGGAAAGCGAGTTAGGCGAAGGCTCTAAGTTTAATATTTTCCTTCCTAAGGATTTAAGGTCTGCAAGATAATCCGATATTAGGTAAGATCAGGATAGGTAAATGGAGCCCCTTGGGCTAAAGTCCGAGGTTCATTGTTGTTGCCTTTCGGGCGGAATACTCAAGCGGCCACAACCTATAAGCGTCCTAAAGGGCGTGGATTTTAGGCCGCGGAGTATAAAAAATGCCGAAGGTGGGAGTCGAACCCACATGGGTGTAACCCCATCGGTTTTTGAGACCGACGTGTCTGCCATTCCACCACTTCGGCGCTATGATTACATTATTGAAGATCCCGTTTTACATTAAAACGGTATCCAAAGATACCACACTACATTAGTGTGGTATCCACCAGAACTTTTATTAATGAAAGTTCTGGTGGAGCTGATGGGGATCGAACCCACGACCTCTTGACTGCCAGTCAAGCGCTCTCCCAGCTGAGCTACAGCCCCATTGTAAAAATTCCAATAACCAATTTCCAAGCTCCAAATAAATTCCAATTAACAATTACCGAATATTCAAAGAATTATAGCATATTGATTATTGGTTATTATTTGGTTATTGGTGCTTGTATCTTGTAATTTGTTTATTTTAGGTGCTTAACATCATAGTATAGGCGGCTTGCAATGTCAAGATTGACTTTCACGCATTGTGTGTTAAAATATTGCAAATGTATATTGGTGTTCACGTATCTATTGCGGGCAGCCTTTTGGATGCCCTTGACAGGGCAAAGGCTTTAAAATGCAATGCCCTGCAGATTTTCAGCAGAAACCCCCGGCAATGGCGCCAGTTGGAAATTAAAGACGCGGAAGCCAAGGAATTCGGGGAAAAGCGCAGGAAATACAACATAGAGAGAGTAGTAGTCCATATACCCTACCTTATTAATCTGGCTTCTCCATACAAGGTTTTATACAAAAAATCCATAACCGCCTACATTGAAGACTTGAAGGAAGCCGATAAATTAGGGGCTGAATTTTTAGTAACCCATATGGGCAGCCATGCCAAAACCAGCGAACTGGCCGGGATAGACAGGTTTTCTTCAGCGTTGAATACTATCTTTAACGATACAAAGGGGATAAAAACAAGGCTTTTGTTGGAAAATACCTCTGGTTCCGGTTCCTGGCTAGGTTATAAATTTGTCCACCACAGGATGATTTATAACAGGGTAAAGCAGCCAGAGCGGTTGGGAGTGTGTTTGGATACGGCGCATGCGTTTACGGCAGGATATGATTTGAAAACGGAAGTAGGGTTTAATTCTATGATAAATGAGATAGATGAGCTGATAGGCATCGACAGCGTAAAGGTTGTGCATTTTAACGATTCCAAGAAAGATTTTTCTTCCCATATTGACCAGCACGAGAATATAGGAAAAGGAAAAATCGGGATGTCAGCTTTGCAAAGAGTAATAAAACATCCTAAATTGAAGAATGCCACGTTTATTTTGGAGACGCCCAAGGTAAATAAAGATGATGATGAAGCCAATTTAACCATAACAAGGAAGATGGCCAAGTGATTAAATACGATTTTAAGAAAATAGAAAAGAAGTGGCAGGGTTTTTGGGATAAGCGCAAGGTTTTCAGGGCGCGCCTTGAGCATTCCCGCAAAAAATACTACTGCCTGGAAATGTTCCCATATCCGTCGGGCAGGATACATATGGGCCACGTGCGTAACTACACTATTGCCGACGTGATCGCCCGCTATAAATGGATGCGCGGTTTTAATGTTTTGCACCCTATGGGTTTTGACGCCTTTGGCCAGCCAGCGGAAAACGCCGCTATAAAAAATAAATCCCACCCGGAAATCTGGACTAAAAGATGCGTAGAATGGATGAAGAAAGAACTAAAGAAGATGGGTTTTTCTTATGATTGGGAAAGGGAGATTGCTACGTGTTCGGATGATTATTACAAGTGGAACCAGTGGATTTTCTTGAAGATGCTCGAAAAAGGCTTGGCCTATAAGAAAGCCTCCAGCGTTAACTGGTGCCCGAGCTGCCAGACTACGCTTGCCAAT
>JAQTPJ010000061.1 GCA_028712915.1 Candidatus Omnitrophota bacterium | reverse complement strand
CGTCTCAAACAAGCCTCTGCCGCGCAGAAACTTTTTCCCAGAAACAGTTTTATCTTTCGTCGATATTAACTTATCGCCCAGCCACGCATAAGGCTTCATTTTTATATCCCCGCAGCGCCATTTTCAGGGCCTCTGCTTTTACAAGCGTCTCTTCGTATTCTAATTCCGGTTTTGAATCATAAACAATCCCGCCGCCGGCGCTAAAATAAACATCCCTGCCTTTTTTAAAAAAGCTGCGTATCAAAATGTTAAAATCCATTGTGCCGCTGAAACTGAAATAACCCATGCTCCCCGTATAAATGCCCCGCCTGTTCGGCTCAAGCTCCTCGATAATCTGCATTGCCCTGATTTTGGGGCATCCTGTAATCGAGCCGCCGGGAAAACACGCCTTAATTATGTCGACCCTGTCCATACCCGGATAGAGCCTGCCTCTGACCTGCGATGTGGCCTGGAATACCGTAGCATACTCCTCAAGTCTTCTTAACGATTCAACTTTTACCGAGCCGTAGTCGCAGACCTTGCCTAAATCATTCCTCTCCAAATCCACAATCATAAGCAATTCGGCTTTATCCTTGGCGCTAACTTCCAACTCCTGCCTTAATTGTCTATCCAATGCCGCGTTGCCTGTGCGCCGCCTTGTGCCTTTCATCGGCCGCGTCGTGACAAATTCTCCGTCGTATTTAATGAACCTCTCGGGCGAACCGGAGATAATACTGAAATCATCTGCCTTGATTATTCCGCCGAAAGGAACCGGAAATACCTTCCTGAAATTAACAAAAAGTTCCTCCTGGGATAAATCGGTTTTTGCCTGGAAACGCTGCGAGAGGTTGATCTGATAAATATCGCCTTTTGTAATATAATCGCGGGATTTATTTACAGCCCTTATATAATTATTATAAGTAAAATTCGATTTGAGTTCGTGTTCTCCGGAATAATAGCCCTCTCCTGAAAATAATCCCTCATCCAGACTGTCCAATTTATTTATAAATTCGCTTAAGCGCTGCTTTGCCCTTATTTTTCTAAGGCGCTTGCTTTTTTCCGGAAAGCCGGTAGAAAAAACAGTAGCCTCATTTCTGTAATTATCAACAATCAGCGCCGTATCAAAAAATGCAAACCATAAATCCGGAGTATTCAGGTCGTCGCTATTCTTCCTGGCGATGTTTTCCAGATAAAAACCTAAATCATAAGACAAAAACCCGACTGCCCCTCCCAAAAAAGGCGGGTTAGCGCTTGGATTCTTTACAGCCAATTTATAATTATCCAGCAGCCCGCGCAGATAATTAAAAATATTGCCCTTGAATTTCTTATCCCTGCCTTTTTGCGAATGAGTTATCCATCCATTTTTATATTGCAGCACAGAAAACGGCTCAATGCCAAAGAACGAATAACGCCCCATCCTGTCGATATCAAGGGAGCTCTCCAGAAAAAAACCCGAATCGCAGCGCCTTAACAAATTAAGCAAAGGCGCGGTGCCGGGGTTTATTTTTCTAGAGATATACGCGCAATTATCCACGGTTTACGCTAAAGCAATTTAGCGTCCTGTAGGGCCGGTATGACAATTTAACTTTTTTTAAGCTGGCTAAGCCCGAATCATCCATTATGTTTATATCTTTGTAGTCCAGTTCGCGGGAAAATTCCCTGAAAATATACTGGGCTATGCCTTTCAATTTCAAATCGCAGACCTCAAATAAAATGACAAAACTATCGCTGTTTAATTCGTAACCGAATGTAAATGCCCTTATGCGGCCGCCTATTTTTACCACTCTGCCGGTAAAATTCAATTTGCCGAAGCACTCAAGCATCGCCTTAAACACAGCGAAGTTATCGTCCAGAAGCCCCTGGTAAATCCTGTCGGAGTTTTGGCTTTTGCGCTCCTTCATCCAGGATAAATACAGCCTGATGCATTCTTTTTTATCGCCAGGTTTATAAATGAGGTATTGGAAATTATATTTGTTAACAAAATTGTTGGCTAAGGCGCGCTTCTTTTTAAAGGCCTCGCCTTTTAAATCGGCAAGCGCTTCTTTCTTGCAGACATAATCGCAGCCAGCCAGGACGGTTTTATAGCCCAGTCCTTTATAAAAATCCAAATCTCTTTCTTCCGCGTTTTCTATACGGGAGACAACGGGATTATTGTTAAACCCGTCCATAATTTCAAAACACTTCTCAACCGTATCCTCGCCGTTTGCTTTGCCCAAAGGCGAAAGATACAGGAAACACCCGACCCTGTCCTTAAAAAACACGCACAGGCTCTTATTTATCTTTGCCCAGAAAATATCGTAAAGGCTTTGCCAGATAAAAATATTCTCAAAGGCATACGCCGACAGCTGCGGCATACGGCAGGATAAAAACCTATCGAATATGGCCTTGTCTTTTAAGCTGATTTTCCTAAACTGCATCTATTATTTTGAGATTCTTACTTACCAATCTATTATTACTAAAACTCTTATGCTCCATGTTAAACTCTAAATCCTAAACACTAAATCCTAAATAAACCCAAAATCACAAATACGAAATCCAAAACACTGGTTTTGAGTTTGGAGAATTTGAGTTTTGGATTTATTTAGAGTTTTGAGTTTAGTGTTTAGAGTTTATCCTGTTTTATAAGCTGCCGTAGTTATTTATGGGAAACAACAATTTTAAATCTGCGGCGGGGTAATCTGCGAACAGCTGCGGGCTGTTCTTCAAAAACATCCTGGCTTCATCAGCCTGCAGCGCTTCCTGCAGGTAATTTACGTATGAATCTATCTCTTCCTGCTGCGCGCTGCGTAAATACGGGCACTTGGTGTCCTGCGCCATATAAAATTTTCCGCCTCTATTCACGAGCAGAAACGGATACAGCCTGCACTCAAAAGGCCTATCCTCATATATGCGGCACTTTTTGTCTTCAGGCCTAAAACACGGGCAGATAAAATAATCTTTATAGGCGACTAAATTAATCCTTCGGGTTCTGTGTTCGTGTTTTACCTTATTGCCATCCGCTTCTGGGCGGGGGGATGTGAATATCGACGGCGGCAGGATATCTTTATTTACCAGATGCTTAATCTCAGCCTCTGTGAATAAAGGAGACCAGACAGTGTAGCCTTCTGAAAAACGGCAGCACACGTCACAGCTTAAACAAAAACTTTCCGGGACCAGCTGTTTAAGTTGCATCCTATTCGCCTGTAAACTGCAGTATTATTTTCCTTTTGCGCGGGTAGATATCGAAGTCCAAAAATACAATCTGCTGCCAGGTGCCCAGTAAAAGCTCGCCCTCCTGGAAAGGCACGGTTAAATCGGATTTGAATAAAGAAGCCCTAAGGTGAGAATGCGCGTTTCCGTCGGAGCCGGACATGGAGTGGTTGTGGGCGTAATTTTTATTGCGCGGGATGAGCTGGTCAACCACATCCTTTAAATCCTGGATCTGGCCGGGCTCATACTCCATAGTGGTGATTGCCGCGGTGGAACCAGTCACAAATAAAAGGACGCTGCCTTCTTCCATCTTGGTCTCGCGCAGCTTCTCTTCTACCTGATAAGTAATGTCAATAATATCATTGTTGCCCTGTGTGGAAATATCGATGGATTTGGTTATAGTTTTCATTTTATGATGCTGCCCTCCTTGACGCTGCGTTCAAGAGACAAAATAACTATCCCTGCTTCGTCGTGCGCTGCCAAGAGCATTCCCTGGCTTTCTACGCCGCGGATAACCGCCGGCTCTAAATTGTCTATGACAACTACCTGCCTGCCCACCAGGCTTTCTTTTGTATAAGAAGGCTTTATTCCCGCGACAAGCTGTTTCTCTTTATCGCCGATATCAACCTTTAATACATACAACCTGTCCGCGTTGGGGTGGTCCTGGACTTCTTTAATCGTGGCAACTTTTATTTCAAAATTTTTAAAATCTCCTATGGTAACCATTTTTTTCTCCGTTTCCTCACTGTTCATAATCTTGAGGTATTATTATATCACAGCGAATTGGGAATAGGCAATTTGATAAATCCAAAAAATAAACTCTAAACCCTAAACTCTAAGCCCTGAATAAACTCAAAATTCAAAATCTTAAATCCAAAATAGATGTTTTGAGTTTGGAAAATTTGAGTTTTGGGTTTATTTAGAATTTAGGATTTTGGATTTAGGGTTTAAGCTGCTATTCTTCCTCTTCTTCTTTCTTCAGTTTCTGCCTTTCCTCTACGATTTTCCTGGTGATTTCCGAAGGCACCTGCTGGTATTTATCAAACTCCATCGAGGAATTCGCCCTGCCGCTGCTTAATGAGCGCAGCGCTGTTGCCGAGCCGAACATCTCCGACAAAGGCACCTCTGCGACCACAACCTTCTGTTTGCCCTTGTTATCCATGCCCTGTATTTTCCCGCGGTGGGAACAGATGTGCGCGGTAACGCTGCTGACATATTCCTCCGGCGTAATAACCTCAAGCCGCATATACGGCTCAAGCAAAACCGGCTCGCACTTCATAAACCCGCTCTTAAAACCTTTTCTCGCCGCAATCCTGAAAGCGATATCCGATGAATCAACTTCGTGGAAAGAGCCGTCCACAAGGTTAACTTTGACATCAACCACGGGATAACCCGCGTAAACTCCGTCGTGCATCGCCTCTATAATGCCTTTTTCTATTGACGGCATATATGTTTTTGGTATGGCGCCGCCTTTAATGCTGTCTTTAAAATCAAGGCCTTTGCCGGACTCGGCGGGCGAGATTTCAAAAACAACATGGCCGTATTGGCCGCGTCCGCCGGACTGCTTGATATATTTACCTTCTTCAGTAATCGACTTTGTAATCGTTTCCCTGTAGGCGACCTTGGGCTGGCTCACATCCACGCCCACGCCGAACTCGCGCTTTAACCTGTCCACAATAATCTCAAGGTGCAGCTCTCCCATCCCGCTTAAAATTGTCTCGCCGGTTTCCCGGTCTGTCTCCGTCACAAATGTAGGGTCTTCATCCATAAGCTTTGCCAAAGACCTGCCTAATTTATCCTGGTCAGAACGGCTCTGCGGCTTTATGCTTACAGAGACCACCGGCGCTGGAAAATGCATCGCCTCCAAAATAACGGGATTATCTATATCGCAGAGCGTATCGCCTGTCTTTGTGTAATCAAGCCCCACTACCGCGGCGATATCCCCGGTAAATATAGTATCTACGCTCTCCCTTTGATTGGCGTGCATCTGAAAAATCCTGGAGATCCTCTCCTTTTTATTTTTCGCGGCATTTAAAACATACGAGCCGCTGTTTAAAAATCCCGAATAGGCCCTGACATAAATAAGTTTTCCCATGTGCGGGTCTGTCTGTATCTTGAATGCCAGCGCGGAAAACGGCTCCTGTGTACTGGGATTTCTTTCTAAAGCCTTGTCCGGCTCGTCAGGGCTTATCCCTTTTACCGCAGGCAGGTCCAGCGGCGAAGGCAGCAGCATATTTACAGCGTCGAGCAGCTGCTGCACGCCTTTATTCTTCAATGCCGTGCCGCACAAAACAGGCACGACCCTGTTGGCTATTGTGGCAACGCGCAGCACCACTACTAATTCATCCTTGGTTATGGAATCCGGGGACTTGAGGTATTTTTCCATAAGCGCGTCATTGCAGGACGCGGTTTTTTCCACCATAATATGGCGGTATTTGTCGGCGATTTCTTTATATTCATCCGGGATGTCTATAATTTCCACTTCCTCGCCGTAATTATCTTCTTCATATAAATAAGCCTTCATTTCCAGAAGGTCTATTATTCCTTTAAAAGCCTGCTCAGCGCCCATAGGTATTTGCAAAGGTATCGCGTTCGCGCCAAGCTCTTCTTCTATTGCTTTTAATACCGCGAAAAAATCCGCGCCTGTGCGGTCCATCTTATTCACAAAGGCTATTTTGGGGACGCTGTATTTTTCAGCCTGCCTCCAGACAGTTTCTGACTGCGCCTGAACGCCCGCAACCGCGCAAAATACTACAATCGCGCCGTCCAAGACACGCAGGCTCCTTTCTACTTC
>JAQTPJ010000060.1 GCA_028712915.1 Candidatus Omnitrophota bacterium | reverse complement strand
GATTCTAAAACTAAAATCGCTGCCCCTTCTCCCAACATCATTCCTTTTCTGTTCTTGTCAAAGGGCTGGCATTTCTCAGGAGCCATGGCATAGATGCGGCTAAAACCAGAATAGGCAACTTTAGAAAAAGCATCGGAGCCGCCTGCTAAAATAATACATTTTTCTTCATGATTTCTTATGGTATCAAAACCATAACCAATAGAGTAATTACCAGCAGCACAAGCAGTAGGAATAACATAGTTTTCACCATGCACTTTTAATTCTAAGGCCATATTCACAGAAATATTATTACTAGGATAAGAAGAAATTGACAAAAATTTAACTTTATCATATCCTTTTTTTAGCCACACAGAATCCATCTCTTCCATTAATTGTGTTTCACCCATTGTTGTGCCCATAAAAATACATACATTTTCTTTTTTTATCTCTTTTATGAGGATTTGAGAATCCTCTATGGCCAATTTAGAAGCAGCGATACTGAATTGTGAGGCACGCCCTAATGAATTAATCTTACGTCTATCTATAAATGTATCTGACTGAAAACACTTTATTTCTCCACCACGCTGAGATAAATAATACGAGGACTTAAGAAGCTCAATTCTAGATATGCCTGATTTACCCTTGATTAAATTCGACCAGAATTCATCTTTGCCGATGCCAATAGAACTAACAATACCTAAGCCAGTTATTACAACTCTTCTCTTCATCTTTCCTTTACGCTGAATGAGAGTTCGGCCTGCGCTACTTTCTTATCGCTGACAAAAACTTCTCCGGAAATGATACCTATATTAGATATAAATTTAATAAGCCTTACTTCTATCTTTAATTGATCACCCGGTATAACCGGTTTAAAGAATCTGGATTTGCTTACCGCGCCTAAGAAATAAATACGCCTCTTGTCAGTCTTGGCAATGTTATCCACCAGAACAATTCCTGCCTGAGCAATCGCTTCAATAATCAATACCCCAGGCATAATCTTTTCTTCCGGAAAATGCCCTTGAAAGTAATTTTCATTTACGCTCACATTTTTCAGGGCGACAACTTTATCTTTCTCGAGCTGAATAACCCTATCAATCATCAAAAAAGGATACCTCTGAGGAAGTATCCTTTTTATATCTTCTATTCCCAAAATCGGCTTCTCCATAGATTGATATCTATTTCTTCTTTAAGTTCTTTACCAGCTCCATAATTGTACGCAGGCTTGTTAATTTAGACAAATTTTCCTCAGGCACCACTACGCGGTATTTCTTCTCTATCGCAGCTAAAATCTCAAGCGCCATCATTGAGTCTGCGCCTAAATCTTCTACCAGATTTGCGTCAGGAGTAATCTCCTCTGGCTTTTTCTCGATAATTTCAGCTATAATTTCGCGTATTTCCTGCTCTATATTATTAGCCATTTTAAATCCCCCTCACATTACCATGCCGCCATCTACTTTTAATACCTGCCCGGTAACATAACGCGCGCTATCGCCAAGCAGAAATAAAACGGCATTGGCTACATCCTGCGGTTTACCAAACTCACCCTTAGGAATTAACCTCTTTAACCTGTCTTTTTGTTCCGCCTTTAACGTATCTGTCATTTGCGTATCGATAAAACCCGGCGCCACGGCATTCACCCTGATATTATAAGGAGCCACCTCTTTTGCCAGCGCCTTTGTAAAACCGATTATTCCCGCCTTGGCAGCAGAATAATTGGTCTGCCGCGCCGTGCCCACAACGCCGCTTACAGAAGTAATATTTACAACATCGCCTGACTTCTGTTTCAAAAATCCCACAATGCATGACCGCGTTAAATTAAAATACCCTGTTAAATTTGTGTCTATGACTTCCTGCCAATCCTCTTTTTCCATAAGCATAAGCGCCTTGTCTTTTATAATTCCAGCGTTGTTAACCAAAATATCCAGCCCGCCGAAATATTCTCTTGTCTTTTCAACAAACTCTTTGGCTAAACCGAAATCGCGCACATCAAATTTAAAACTCAGCGCCTCCGAACCCAGCTGTTTAACTTCTTTCAAAACTTCCTTTGCCTCGTTTTCGCTCCTGACATAATTAAATGCCACCCTTACGCCTTCTTTTGCCAAAGCCAATACTATCGCTTTTCCTATGCCGCGCGTCCCACCGGTAACTAGTGCAACTTTGTTTTTCATCATAAACTAATTATCATTAAATTTTCCTATAATCGCGCAAGTATTTGTTCCACTCGGCCCAAAGGTATTTATTAAAACTTTTTTTAGCTGTCTCTTTCTTGCTTCATTGGGAACGAAATCCAAGTCGCATTCCTCATCAGCCTCGCTATAATTTATCGTCGGAGGGATAAACTCATTTTCCAAAGCGCCCACCGAGGCTGCAAGCGACAACGCCCCGCAGGCGCTAAATGATTCGCCCACCATAGACTTTATCGAGCTGACCGGCACTTTCTTTGCCTCTTCTGCGAATACATCCTTGATTGCCTCTACCTCAATTAAATCAGCCTCTTTTGTGGAATTCGCATTCGCGCAAATATAATCTATATCCAATGGCTCTAATTCAGCATTTTTCAAAGCAGAACGCATCGCCGTCCTGATTCCCGGGCCAAGGCGGTTATATTTATTTATTCTAAAGGGGTCAAAACAATAACCAAAACTTAAAATCTCCGCGTATATTTTTGCGCCTCTCTCCAGCGCCTTTTCCAAAGGTTCAATTACCACCATTGCCGCGCCTTCGCCAAGCACAATACCATTCCTTCTTTTATCAAAAGGACAGGATAATTCTAAATCAGAATCCAGCCCTTTCGAGCCAGCCAGGAATTTCAATTTGTAAAAACCTAAGTAAATCTGTATACATAATTCTTCCACTCCGCCGACAACCACCGCATCCGCGCGGTTAAACTGTATGAAATCATAGGCGTAACGAAGCGCGTCTAAGCTTGCCGTAAAACCTGTGGCTATTGTAGTATTAAAGCCTTTTATCTTAAAACGTATGGATATCTGGCTGGCGGGAGAATTGATAACAGTATTGGGAAACAATGCAGGATTGACTGCGCGGGGCCCTTCCCTCAAGGCAATCTTGTCAAATTCGCTTATACTATAAACACTTCCCAGAGTAGTGCCCAAAACTACGCCTGTCCTGTCGGTATTTGATTCGTCAACTTTTAAATTAGCGTCGTCCAAAGCGAACTTAGCTGACACATTCACAATCCTCGTTGTGCGGTCTAATAATCTCAATCCTTTTTCCCCTAAATATTTTGCCGCGTCAAAATTTTCTATTTCGCCTGCTGTATGCGTCTTCAGGTCGCTGGTATCAAATAAACTTACCTTCTTGATTCCGGGGATGCCATCTTCTAAATTCCTCCAGAATTCATCTTTACCCATACCGTTAGAAGCAACTACACCTACCCCTGTTATAACGACTCTCTTTTTATTTTTCATAGAAAAAATTTTAATCGAGCAAGAATTATTCTTTAAAGAGTCCGTTTTCTTTTTCCTGGCTATGCGGCTTCTCAACTTTAGCGCCACCCTGTTCTTTCTCGTGAATCCATTTTTCTATGGACTTACGATTGAAGCGCCAGTCTGCTCCGATTTTGAAAGCAGGAATTTTACCTTCACGCGCGTATTTATGTACTGTAAATAAGTGCACGCGCAGGTATTCCGCTACATCTTTCGCATCCCAGATTTCTTTTTCTTGTCTTGCCATAACAACTCCTGACAAATCAGACACAATTACAAACAATCTATAATACTTATAAATATATAACTGAAACTATATATTGTCAAGAATTTTTTACGTTCTGTTCAAATAATTTTAGAATAAAAAAGCGACCTTTTTAGGGGTCGCTAATAATATAAGTAACTATTATTGTATATAATTATTTATAACTATATAGGATTATGCTACTCTATAACAGCTAGAACACTCTTTACCTTTACTTCATCACCATCCTGCGCTACTTTCTGCTTTAAGATACCTGTAATCGTAGAAGGCACGTTGAATACTGCCTTATCTGTAGCCATCTCCACCAAATCTTCCCCTTCTTTAACCGGCTGGCCTACTTCAAAAAGCCAATAAGAAACTGTTGCCTTATCAATCCCCTCACCTAATTCCGGTAAAATTACCTCTGCCATATTACGCCTCCTTTAAACATGTTAAATTCAAACTGTCCAGATTGAAAATACCATTTAATACTCTTACGAACTCTTTTTTTACCAGGCCTAAATTTAAAGATCCGCGCAGCTCTTTTTTCATAGAAGTCATTTTTATATCCAATCCGCAAGGCCTGATTATTTCAAAAAACTTAAGCTCAGTATTAACATTTAAACCAAAACCATGTATGGTAACCCATTTATTTACGCCGATGCCTATAGAAGCTATTTTCTTGTCTCCTGCCCATACGCCGCGAAAACCTGCCTTGCTGCACGCCTCTATATTAAACGCTGCCAGCGTCTTGATTATTGAGCTCTCCATATTACGCAGGAATAAACCTAAATCCCTGCCGAGATTTCTTAAATCAAATATCATATACCCCATAAGCTGGCCGGGGCCGTGATAAGTAATGTCTCCGCCCCTGTTAATACCCATTACGTAATCAACATTATTATCCAAGATAAACCTATGATCTAAAATATTATTTACATCCGTGCGCCTTGTTGAAGTTATGGTATGCGGATGTTCGCAGAAAACCAGCGTATGGCTAACCTCGCCTTCCAATACTTGTTTTTGAATATCCAGCTGCCTAAGGAATGCCTTCTGAAAAGATATTTTTCCTAAATCGACTACGGATATCCGCATCTTAAGACTGGATTGACTCTGTGAAAATTTCGGAGATACTTGGGTGTGCAAAGATTAAATCAGAAAGGCTTTCAGCGGTAAGCCTGTATTTTACAGCCATAGTCAAAGTATTTATAAGTTCGGTTGCATACAAACCGATTATACCGGCGCCCAAGACAGCGCCGGTATCTATATCGATAATTAACTTTATAAACCCGTCAGTTTCCTTTATTATATGCGCCATGCCGACGGATAAGAAAAACTTCTTAATGATTTTTATATTCTTATTCTGACTTTTGGCAGCGGCTTCATTTAGCCCCACCTGCGCCACTTCAGGGCTGGTGAACACAGAACTCGGCACAACGCTATAATCTGCGTCTTTGGGCTTACCAAACATATTATTCACCGCTAATCTTCCCTCATAACTTGCCACGTGGGCAAGCTGCAAGCTCCCCACGCAATCCCCTGCAGCGTAAATATTATCGATACTGGTCTTTAATCTGCTGTCCACTTTGATAAAACTATTATCATCTAATTTTAAAGCGATCTTGCTATCCAGAAGGCCGCTTAAATTTAAACCTCTTCCCACACACAACAATATTTTTTCATACTGGCTTAAATCTTTATCCTTAACGTTGTAATTTGTATTTACGGATATGCCGCTCTTCTTAAACGCCTGCTCTAATTTCTGCGAGATATCTTTATCAAACATAAAAATCAACCTGTCCATAAGCTCGGCTATCGTAACTTTTACGCCTAACCTATTTAAGGCGCAGGCGAACTCGCAGCCAATCACTCCGCCGCCGACAATCAAAAGGCTATCCGGCAAAGAATCAAGTTTTAACATATCATCGCTGGACAATATTTTTTTGTGGTCAAACTTTAGGAATGGCAGGTCCTTGGGCCCTGAACCCGAACAAATCAAGATGAATTTAGCCTCAATTTCACTCTTGCCTTCGTTTATCGATACCTTTGACGGCGAGATAATTCTAGCTGCGCCTTTTATAAAATCTATTTTCTGCGACTTTACCAGAAATTCTATTCCCTGCTTGAGCTTAGATATTACTTCCGCCTGTTCTTTTCTTATGGAATTAATACCTGGGGAAGAATCTTTGCAGATATTTTTGGAAGAATGGGTAAGTACTTTTGTGGGGATACAGCCGCGGTTAAGGCAGGTGCCGCCGAGCTCGTCTTTTTCTATAAGGCAGACTTTTTTGCCTAATTTCC
>JAQTPJ010000059.1 GCA_028712915.1 Candidatus Omnitrophota bacterium | reverse complement strand
CTTCTTTCTCGGCGACTTCCTTTTTAATCTCGTCGTCTTTCTTAAGCATGGCGTCCCTGACAGCATCTAAATCAGCGGCCTTTTGCGTCAATTGGCTGTTTGCGCTTTTTAAGCTATCCGATTCGCTTTTTGTCTTTTCCAGAAGGGACTCTATCTTTTTCCGCTCTTCTTTCTCTTTGGTAAATTCTTCCTGTATTTTTTTAATCTCTGTCTCTAAATTGGCTATATTCTCAAGGTAGTGCAGCTGTTTCTTTTTTTCCTCTTTATCCCCTTCAAGGGTTAACTTAAACGCTAAGAATAAAAGGCTGCCCAGCGCTATAACTAATAAAAAGAATAAAAACATCATAACTAAACCTTTCTCTTAGGATATTATTTTACCATAACTAAGCTCAATCGATTTTACCAGGTCCACCAGCAGCGAATTTACCGGCGTGGGAATGCCCATACTCTGGCCCTGCCTTACTATCGCGCCGTTTATATAATCTATCTCCGTCTTTTTCTTTTTTAACGCGTCCTGCAGCATTGAGGAGATATTCTGGGCGGTTGCTTCGCATACCGCCTCTGTTTTTTCTACGGCGTCGTCGTATATCAACTTTACGCGTTTCTTCTTGGCGACCTTTACCGCCTCGTTTACCGCCTGGCGCAGGATATTGCGCGTGCCTTCGTAATCAAGAAGCTGTCCGTTTCTAAGGCGCGTTACAGCAGTCAATGCGTTTATCCCCACGTTTATTATGAGCTTTGACCATATGAGCGACCTTATATCTTTGGTGATGCGCGCCTTTAATCCCGCCTTGTTAAAAATCTCCCTGATATCTTTCAAAGACACGGTGACTTTGCCGCTTGAATTCCCGATAACTGTCTCGCCGAAACCCGCGTGCCTGACCTTGCCCTCGCCGATGACATTGGCGCCCTGGTTAGTCACTCCGCCGATAACCCTGTCCTGGCCTACTATCTCGCTTATTACCTCAATATTGCCTATACCGTTCTGCAAAGTCAAAACAAGGGAACTATCTTTCAAGGCGGGCTTTATTGAACGCGCCGCCTCCTTGGTATCGTAAGACTTAACGCATATTATAAATAAATCTATATCTTTTAAATCCGCGGCCTTGTCCGTAATGTTAACCTGGTAGTTATAAACCTTTTCCTTACTCTCCAGAGAAATGCCGTCTTTTGAAATTTTCTCCGCTCTCTGTTTATTGTAATCCAGGATTGAGACTTTCTCCCCCGATTTAATAAGCATAGTGGCAAAAAGTATTCCAATAGCTCCGGGCCCAACCACAGCGATATTCATTTAATCCTCGTCCTCCCAGCCACTCTCTTCATCAATTAAAAAAGGGCTCTGCACGTTAAGGCCTGTGGCGCGCTTCCAATATTCGTAGAACTTTTCGTAATCCTGCCTCTCGGCGTATATAAGCGCCAGGTTCCTCAAAGCCAAAGAATATTGGGAATCCAATTCTATGGCATACCTATATTCCTGCTCAGCCTTTGCGTAATCGTGCTTCTGCGCGTATGCAGTGCCTAAATTGTTGTGCGCCTGGGCGTAATCGGGCTTGGCATAAATAGCCTTCGTATATAAGGTAATCGCTGCCTCTATGTCGCCGGTCCTGTGCGCCTCAAGGCCTTCCTGAAAATATTCCGCTGCGTGCTCTTCCATTCCGCCGCGCGCAAAGCAATAATCCGCGTTAACGCCAAAAGCCAAAAGCAGGGTGACTATTATAAAAAGGAATTTTTTAACTTTGTATTTCATATAAAGTTAAGTTAACACATCTTAATCTTATGGTCAAGCAATTCATTGAGCATTTTGAGGCTTTTGAATTTCCTCTCCAGGTGAAAATTCAAAAAAGAAAACAGTATCTCGCTAAGCTGCCTCTCTATAGAGGGAGAAATGTTAAGCCTAAGCGACTGCTGCCAATCGCTTTTCTGTAAAAAAAGGATAGTTGCGATAGTCCCCGTAAGGATATCATCACTCTCGCTGTCTTTATAGCGGCACCTCTGGCATAGTAAGCCGCCAAAACGGTTACTGAAATACGCCTGCCCTTTTATGGGGCTGGCGCATATAACACAGCTTTCTAAATGCGGTTTAAATCCCGATAAAGACAGAATCTTGAGGCTGAAATTATATAAAAGTTTCCGCGGCGATCCGGCCCTATCCAGCGAATCCAAGAGATTCAATAAAAGTTCGTAAACCTCGGGGTGGGCGTCTTCCGACGGCATCACGGAATAAACCAGTTCAGCGCAAAAACTGGCGATACTGAACTTGAGCATATCGGATCTAAGGTAGTCAAAATCCTTCCTTAAATCGCACTGGCTGACAAGGTGCATATCGGATAATCTTTTCTTGTAGAATATTATTTCGTTTACCGACAAAAATGTCAACCCGGAAGCGAATTTCCTGGGGTCAGTGCGTATGCCCTTGAACAACCCGCTTATCCTGCCGAACTTCTTAGAATAAAAAACAGCTATTTTGCTTGTCTCGCGAAAATCCTGCGTCTTTAATACTATAGCTTGGTCTCGACAAATCATCTTTTATAATCCTTTACAGCTAATTACACAGATTAACACAGATAAATACCGCGAGATGATCACAGATATTATCAGTGGTCATCTGTGTTAAATGCAATCCTTCACGATATTATAAGACTGACTCCTCCAAAGTGTAAATAACCTCTTCGCAGGAAATAGCCTTTAGGCATTTATTGTCCCTGCAAGAAGACTTGCGGTGGTTTAAGGCTGAAAAACACGGAGAACATGGCATGTGCGAGTAGAATACGCAGCTGTTGCCGCCCAAAGGAAGATACAACTGTGGGCTCTCCGGCCCAAAAAATATAAACTTCTTTACTCCTGTCAAAGACGCCAGATGCGCCAGCCCGCAATCATTGGCAATCAACGCCCTGGCAATATCAAACAAAACCAGCAACTCCTCAAGCGTAGTCTTATTCACCAAATCAACGCACCTTTTGCTGCTTAAACTACTGATAAACAAATCCTTTTTATTGGAATAATCCTCCATCCCCGCGACAACGAGAAAATTCTTCTCATCTTGCAATATCCTATTCGCTACCTTTATATAATTTTCCAGCGGCCACTCCCTCAAAGGAAGCCTGCCTTCTCCGGGATTAATCAAAAATACCTTTGAATTATCGTCAATACCAAACCCGCGCAGCCTCTCTTTCATGCGCTGCCTTGCCTTATCGTCAACCTCTACCTTCGGTATTTGCAGGCGCGATTCTTCTATCTTTTTGCTTAACTCCGGGCTCTTTTTACAAGGCGCGTTTATTACTTCCCACAGCGACATAAATGATTTAGCGGTGTGAATCAACGGGTTATATTGGACTTTATGGGTCAGGAGGCCGCCTCTGTATAAACCCTCAAAATCATACCTGAAAAACCCTACTCTCTTTTTTGCGGCGCTTAAGTATGTAAGGATAGCTGTGCAGCGCGAAAATAACTCCAGGTCAAACGCCAAGTCTATTTTCTCCCTGCGAAGCCTGGCAACCGCCTTCAACGAATCCAGAATAAACAAAGGGAAAGGGCTCTCCCTTATGGTTAGAATATTCTCCTGCGGAAGCGATTTTAATAAATCAAATATATATTTATTCTTCTGAAAGGTAAGGAAAAAAATTTTGGCTTCGGGATAATCCGCGGCAGCCCGGCTTATCAAAGGATGCGCCAGGATAATGCTGCCCATTTCAGACAGCTTAACGAAAAGTATTTTTTTGTATGCGGGAACTCTTTTCTTGTTAAAATCAAACAAACCCAAAAAGAAATTCGCTATGCTAAGCAGAAAACACAAAGGCCTGCCCACAAAATAATCTATATGCCTCATTAATTCTATCTTCATCTGGTTTTATCTCATTTTGTTAATTCGGTAAAACTCTAAACTCTAAATCCTAAACTCTAAATAAATTCAAAATCCAAAATTCAAAACTCAAAATTTAAAAATTGTTTTGTGTTTTGAGTTTGGGACATTTGGGTTTATTTAGGATTTAGGGTTTTGGATTTAGGATTTAAACACACAGTATCTTTTGCCATCTTTTTAAGTATTTTTTCCTGGGCGCGCCACATTCTTTCCTTTTCTTTTTTTGCCCCGTCTTTATAACCGAAAACATGCAGGATGCCGTGTATCACGCACCTATAGAGCTCCTCAGGAAACCCTGTCTTGAATGCCAAAGCATTGCTCTTCGCCACGCAAGGGGCAACGAACACCTCTGCGCAGTCGCTGCTTAACCTGAAGGAAATCACGTCGGTAAGCCTGTTCCTGCCGAAGAACTTCCTGTTTAATTTTTTGATGACGTCGTTTTCGACAAAATATAAACTTAGCTTCAGATTATTCAAACTAGCTGGCGGCGCGATATTATAAGCTATTTTTCTTATCCTGGCTGGGCTTATCCTGATTTTTCTTTGCAGGTTCTTTAGCGTTATTCTCACTTTTTATTTCCGGATAACCTATCCTGCTATGGTAAATAGCGGAAAGGATGTGTATAAATGTTTTGGCTATTTTATTTAAATCCTTGAGCGTCAAATCGCATTCGTCCAACTGGCCGTCGATAAACTTATTGTTAATCACCGTATGCACCGCCTCTTCTATGCGCTGCGCGTCCGGAGACTCCAGGGCGCGGCAGGCAGCCTCGACTGAATCAGCCAAAAGCACAATGGCAGTCTCTTTTGTCTGCGGCTTGGGGCCGACATACCTGAAGACATCTTCCTTTACTTCATCCTTTTTCTTTGTCTCTTCCAGGGCGCGGATATAAAAATAAAAAACAAGGCTGGTGCCATGGTGCTGTTCGATAAAATCTATTATAGCGGAATTTATTTTATGTTTTTTCGCCAATGCCACGCCGTCTTTTACGTGGTTTACAATCACAAGTTTTGATATGGACGCCTTAAGCTGCTCGTGCCTGGAAGAAGTCTTTCCCTGGTTCTCCAGGAAGTATTCCGGCTTCTCCAGCTTGCCGACATCGTGATAATACGCGCCCACCCTTGCAAGCAGGGCGTTGGCGTTTACAGCCTCGGCCGCGACCTCGGCCAAATTGCCCACAAGCAGGCTGTGGTGGTATGTGCCGGGCGCCTCCAAAACCATCCTCTTCAAAAGCGGGTGGTTAAAATCAGACAATTCCAGCAAACTTACATTAGTCACCACGTTAAAAATAAACTCGAATACCGGTAATGACCCTGTCACGATAAAAGCTG
The DNA here is from genome assembly GCA_028712915.1 of Candidatus Omnitrophota bacterium. Classification (GTDB taxonomy): domain Bacteria; phylum Omnitrophota; class Gorgyraeia; order Velamenicoccales; family JABMQK01; genus JAQTPJ01. Next base: position 791 of record JAQTPJ010000059.1, on the reverse strand, counting down.
AGAGTATCCCGTTTATAAACGCGGGCAGTATATTAAAAGAATACAATGACACAATACCTATGTGCTGCCTGTAGGAAACAATAAACAGCAATATAATCATTGTCAAGCTCACCCATACCCCGGCCTGTAGCACTTTATAGCGCTGGCGCACTTTATACACGAAAAACACACCGGCGAGGCAGCCCATAAACATAATGCTGGCGGCGTATAAATCGTTGTTAAAAACAAACCCTAAAAATAAACTCAGCGATACAGAAAGAAGCAATGCCAATTCCAGGCTTGAAAACAAGACAACGCAAAGCATGGATATCGCGGAAATAGGAATATAATACGGGGAGAGATTCGTATATCTTTTGGCAAAGAGTATAAAAGCAAAACCCAGGGTAAACAAAAAACCCAGATACAGTATGCTTGTCTTGCGGGACTTCCTGAATTCCGTCATTTTTATATACGCCAACATAAAAAATAAAAGGAATACCAGGATCGGGTTAACCCTGGAAACCAGCGAGAATATAATCAGAAACAAAAAACCCGCTGAATACAGAGCCACTTCCTTAAATATCTTTCTTGTTCGATCTTTCATAAGCCTCTATTATTTCCTGCACAAGTTCATGCCTTACCACATCCGCGTAACTGAAATATATAAACTTTATGCCCTTTATGGGGCTTAATATCCTTTGCACCTCAAGTAAACCCATGGGTTTCCCGCCGGGAAGGTCAGTCTGGGTTATATCTCCGGTAATAACTACTTTGGAATCAAAACCCAGCCGAGTGAGAAACATCTTCATCTG
>JAQTPJ010000058.1 GCA_028712915.1 Candidatus Omnitrophota bacterium | reverse complement strand
ATGCAATTTGCATGGCGCCTGGATTAACGAGGAAAATTTATAAGCGAGGCCACGACTTAGTAAAACTAAGCCGTTTTAGTTAAGTTTACCCAAAATTCCGTTTTTCCGTGATTACAAAGGAGGTTTGATTATGGCAGATTTAAAACAAAGAGTAGAAGAGGCATTGAAAGATATAAGGCCGTCATTGCAGGCAGATGGCGGGGATTTGGAATTGCTTAGCGTTAGCGACGACGGCATAGTTACTTTGAAGCTGACCGGCGCATGCAGCGGCTGTCCCATGTCGCAGATGACTTTGAAGATGGGCATTGAAAGAACATTAAAGCAGCGGGTTCCGGAAGTAAAAGAAGTTGTCGCGGCGTAGATAGGGCACCAATATGCAATCGGTTAAGAAAATAAAAACTCTGGAGAAAATCCTGCAAGATATGGGTTCAGTCTTGATTGCTTATTCTGGAGGCGTGGATAGCAGTTTTTTGCTTAAGGTAGCTAGTGATTGCCTAAAAGATAAAGTGCTTGCTGTTACTGCGGTGTCAGAGACTTATACAAAAGAAGAACTGGAATTCGCCAGGCGGTTTTGCAGGAGATTCAATATCAGGCATAAGGTGATAAGGACGCAGGAATTAGGAAACAGAAGATTTGTTTCGAATACCAGGCAGCGTTGTTATTTTTGCAAGAGAGAATTATTCTCTAAATTAAAAGAGATTGCCCAAAGAAATAAAATCAAGTATATTATTGACGGAACCAATAGCGACGATAAGAATGATTTTCGGCCCGGGGAAAAAGCAAAGTATGAATTCGGCGTGAGTTCGCCTCTGGACGAAGCAGGCATAAGTAAAAAGGATATCCGTTATTTAAGCATGAAATTAAAGCTGCCGGGATGGGATAGGCCGCAGATGGCCTGTCTCGCTTCAAGGATGCAATATGGAACAGTTATTACAAAGGCGCGCCTGCGGCGCGTAGAAGCAGCTGAAAATATACTGCGGGATAAATTAACCCCGAAAGATAATATAAGGGTAAGGGATTATGTTGATTCTGCCAGAATAGAAGTTGATAAACGCAACATACCTTTTTTAGTCAAAAGCGATGGTTTTATTTCTAAATTAAAGAGGTTGGGTTTTAAACGCGTGAGCGTAGATTTAGAAGGCTATAGGACAGGAAGCATGAATCAAGTGAGGACGCAACTTACGGAATGAAATGACGTAAGTTGCATGTCTGAACTTGACCCCACACCTTTTTAGTGCTAAGTGATTTTTAATGATTAGTTTTTTAAATATTTTGAATATGTAAAAGGTGTGGGGTTTAATTCCGACACACAACTTATGTCGTCTTTCGACTCCATAAGTTGTGTCGTCATTAAAGGAGTCAGATATGAGACGTTATTATTTTGATTATGCGGCTACGGCCCCTGCGGATTTAGAGGTCGTTAAAGCGATGGAGCCGTATTTTTACGAGAAATTTGGCAATCCTTCCAGCCTGCACTATTTTGGCCAAGAGGCAAGAAAGGCGATGGAAGAAGCCCGCGGGGAATTAGCCGCGTTCTTAGGAGCGAAGGATGAAGAAATAATATTTACTTCAGGCGGCACAGAATCGGATAATTTTGCGCTAAACGGCATTGCCCAGGCAAATGAAAATAAAGGCAATCATATAATTACTTCTGCTATAGAGCATCACGCGGTGCTTGAGCCGGCAAGATTATTGGAGAAACGCGGATTCAAGGTGACCTATGTAAAAGTAGATGAGTTCGGCATGGTTTCGCCGCAAGATATAAAAAAGGCAATTACCGACAAGACTATTTTAATCTCCATAATGCACGCCAATAATGAAATTGGGACAATACAGCCCATAAAGGAGATAGCAGCGGTTGCAAAAGAAAAAGGAATTTATTTTCACTGTGATGCCGTGCAGACCGTCGGCCACATGCCTACAAATGTTGACGATTTGGGAGTGGATTTATTAAGCCTTTCAGCGCATAAGTTTTATGGGCCCAAAGGCGTGGGCGCCTTATATGTAAGAAAAGGCACGAAGATTTCTCCGTTTATGCTCGGCGGAGGACAGGAGAAACACCGGCGCGCATCCACAGAGAATGTCGCCGCTATCGTAGGGTTGGGCAAGGCTGTCGAGATATGCAAAAAGAAGATGTTTGAGGAAGAAAAAGAGCAAACAGTAATGCGCGACCGCATAATCAATGAATTAAAAAAGAAAATAGAGCGTATTTATTTGAATGGCCATCCTACCAGGAGGCTTTCCAATAACGTAAATTTTTCCGTAGAGTATGTAGAGGGGGAATCGATGCTGCTTAATTTAGATATGGCGGGCATCGCTGCCTCGACGGGCTCCGCATGCACTTCCGGAGATTTAGAGCCTTCGCATGTTTTGCTTTCTATCGGTAGGCCCCATGAATTATGCCATGGTTCCATACGTTTTACCCTGGGCCGTTTTACACAGGGAGAAGATATAGATTATCTTTTGGAGAAATTCCCTGAAATTGTAGCGCGTTTGCGTTCCATGTCACCCCTGTACGATAAATGAACGAGCAAATCTTATCGCTGTTGCGAAACAGCAGCACCTATGTTTCCGGAGAAGATATCAGCAGGCAGCTCGATATCAGCCGCGCCGCTGTCTGGAAGCATATCCAGGAATTAAGGCAGGAAGGCTATGAAATAGTAGCTGTCCCGCACTTAGGCTACGAATTAGTCTCTAACCCCGACAAACTCCTCCCGCTTGAAATATCCTCAGGCCTTGGCACAAAGATTATTGCTAAAGAAATCCATCATTATGATATGGTGCCGTCGACTATGAATATCGCTATGGAATTAGCCATAAAAGGCTGCAAGGAAGGAACAGTCGTATGCGCAGAAGGCCAGTATAAAGGCAGAGGCAGGTTAAGCAGGTTCTGGTCGTCGCCGAAACACAAGGGGATTTATTTCTCTTTGGTCTTAAGGCCTAGAATTTCAGCGATAGAGTCACCCAAGTTAACGCTGCTTAGCGCGGTGAGCGTGTGCGAGGCAATAAGGAATTTTACCAAATTAGACTGCCTTATAAAATGGCCCAATGATTTGATTATAGATAATAAAAAAATCGGCGGGATACTGACTGAAATGAACGCGGAAATGGACATGGTGAAGTTTATGATTATCGGCATCGGCATTAATGTAAATACGCCGGAGTCGCTGCTTCCTGCGCACGCAACTTCGCTTAAGGAAAAATTGGGCAGCCGCCTATTAAGGATAGAATTATTGAAGGAGATTTTATCCGCCATAGATAAAGAATATATTTTATTCAGCAGGGATGGCTTTAAGCCCATTATTACGAAATGGAAGAAATTTTCTACGACCTTAGGCCATAGGGTGAAGGTGCATTTCCGTAACGTATATATAGAAGGCCAGGCAATAGACATAGATGAGCAAGGGGCTCTTTTGTTAAAAAGGGATTCCGGCCCCGTGGAAAGGATAACAGCAGGGGATATTGTAAAAATACGATAGTATTGATTGTCAACTAATAGTCAACAATTTAGTTGACAATAAATTGTGCCCTTTTATAATACAGAAAAGGGCATTTTTATATCAAATGAGGACGCAACTTATAGAACGAAGTGAATATAAGTTGCATGTCCGAACTTGACCCCACACCTTTTTAGTATTAAGTGATTTTTAATGATTAGTTCTTTAAATATTTTGAATATGGGTTTTCCCGCATGCGCACTTCGTGCTTTGCGGGATCCCGCCAAAGTGATAACGAAGGCGGGAAATTCGCACACATAAGTTACGTCGCTGAAGCTTCCGTAACTTATGTGCTCATTAAAAATGGATACACAGATTACCATACAGAAAATACAGGATAAGGCGCTAAAAGGCCAGAAGTTGACTTTTGAGGAGGCCTTATCTTTAACGGGAATAACCGATTATGAGGATTTATTCAAGTTGTTTACGGCGGCGGACGAGGTGAGGGAAAAATTCAGGAGCGACAGGGTTGATTTATGCGCTTTGACCAATGCCAAAAGCGGCAGCTGCCCTGAAAATTGCTCCTTTTGCGCCCAGTCATCTCACAGCAGCACGCAGGTAAAGACATACCCTCTTATAAACGTAGAAGAAATTTTAAAGCATGCGGATAAGGCGGTAGCCAGTAAAACGCACCGTTTTTGCATTGTTACAAGCGGTTGTTCAGTTAACGACGAAGAATTAAAAGAAATATGCGCCGCGATACGCCGGATAAAAGAAAAATATCCTTATTTAAAGATGGACGCTTCTTTAGGCAAACTAAACAAAGAAAAAGCAAGGCTGCTTAAGGATGCGGGTTTGGACAGGTATAATCACAACATAGAAACAGCGCGGAGTTTCTTTGGTGAAGTCTGCACGACCCACTCGTTTGAAGATAGGCTCGCTACTTTGAAAATTTTGAAAGACGCCGGTATAGAAATATGCTGCGGCGGTATCTTGGGCCTCGGCGAAACAGATACACAGCGCGTAGAACTCGCTTTTTCCTTGAAGGAATTGGATGTTGACTGCGTGCCTTTGAATTTTTTAAATCCCGTTGAAGGGACTCCATTTGAAAATAATAAAATACCATCGCCTTTGGGACTGCTGAAGTTTGTTTCCATATTCCGCTTAATACTTCCTAAGAAACAGATAAGGATTTGCGGCGGGAGGCAGAGGAATTTACGCCAGTTGCAGCCCTTAATATTTTTCGCCGGGGCAGACGCTATTATTATCGGAGATTATTTGACTACCAAAGGAAGCGCGCCGCAGGAGGACCTGCGGATGATTTCAGATTTAGGCTTAAAGATTTAATCCCTTATGTTGGATTTTAGAAAAGAACTTTTGGATTTACAAGAAAAAGGGCTCAGGCGTTCCCTAAGGGTTATGGAATCGCCCTCTGATAGCTGGATTGTTATCGACGGCAAGAAAGTGCTTAATCTGAGCTCCAATAATTATTTGGGCCTTGCCAATGACCAGAGAATAAAGGATGCTGCGATTAAGGCCGTAGAAAAATATGGCTGTGGTTCGGGCGCATCACGCCTGGTCTGCGGCAATATGAAATTGCATAATGAGCTTGAGAATAAACTGGCGCAGTTTAAAAGCGTTGAAGCGTGCCTTGTGTTTAATTCAGGCTATAATGCAAACGTCGGCATAATCAGCGCATTAGTGGACAGGGGTGATATTGTGTTCTGTGATAGGTTAAACCACGCCTCAATTATCGACGGAATTATTTTGAGCCGCGCGGAATTAAAACGTTACCCGCATAAAGATATTTCTTCTTTGGAAAGCTTGCTGAAAAAATCTAAAGGTTCGGCAAAGAAACTTATCATTACCGATTCCGTATTTAGTATGGACGGAGATATCGCGCCATTGGCTGATTTGATAAGCTTAGCCAGAAAATACAATTGTCTTTTAATGATTGATGAAGCGCACGCCACAGGTGTTTTGGGGGAAAACGGAAGGGGCGCCTTGGAACATCTTGGCTTGGAAGATGCGAAAGAAAATCTTGTCCAAATGGGGACATTGAGTAAGGCCATAGGAGGGTTCGGCGCGTACGTATGCGGGACAAAATATTTAATTGAATACCTGATAAATAAAAGCCGGGCGTTTATTTATACCACCTCCTTGCCACCGGCAGTTATTGCGGCTGACATAAAGGCGTTGGAGATAGCGCAGGGAGGTAAAGAGCTGAGGATTAAATTAAGGGGAAACATCGGGTTTTTTAAAGGCAGGTTAAAATCTTTGGGATTTGATGTTATCGCCGAAGAAACGCCCATAATCCCCTTGATAATTAAAGATTCTAAGTTAACTATGGAATTTAGTAAAAGATTATTCGATGAAGGGGTTTTTGCGCAGGGCATAAGGCCGCCGACAGTTGCCAGAGGTTCGGCGCGGCTTAGGGTAACCTTAATGGCAACGCATAAAAAAGACGATTTAGAGTTTGCTTTGGATAAAATTGAAAAAGTTGCGAAAAAATTATGCCTAATATAAAGACAGAATCAGGCATAGATTGGTTTTATCGTATAGATGGAGAGGGCG
>JAQTPJ010000057.1 GCA_028712915.1 Candidatus Omnitrophota bacterium | reverse complement strand
TTCTAATTTCTTCATTTCCGGATTTCCCTTTCTTTTTCATCAGTATATTAAATTCATTCCTGAGTTTATCTAATGATTCCGGATTGCCTTTTTCTTCTGCATTCTTTATCTGGGACTGCAGATTCTTAAGCCTCAGCTCGGCATTGCTTGATTCTATCCTCCTGAGGCAATCCTTTATAATATTTTCGCGGTTATTTAATTCGCAGATAAGTGTTTCTTCGCTGCTTAGCTCAGAGATTAAATCGATACACTCTTGATCATCCAGATAATTTATAATTTGGTTAGGCTTTAGTTGTTGGTGCGATTCGTATAGATTGAAAGCCAGATCTAAAATTTTCTGCAGCCTTTTGTCCTGCAGGTCGCCAGGAGAGATATTGCCCTTTAATCTTTCTATGATTTGCGCGTCTTCAAGGATTAATTTAACCAGCATCTTTTCAGGCTTATTATGGACTGCGGCAGTATGTTTTTCGGTAACCGCATAATCATAATTTGTTTGGAAAGTATTTAATTTTATCTTATTCAGTTCTTTCATCAAAGATGTTTCGCTTACCGATATTTTCTCCGCCAGCATTTTTATGTATTCAGACTTCAGTATTTCATTTTTTATCTTTTTTATCATAGAGAGCATCTCAGCGGCTATTTTTGTTTTTTCGTTTATCTTCTTTATGTCATAGAGATTTTTTAGCAGGTCCAGCTTATAATCGAATATATCCATCGATTTATTAACTAATTCCTGGAATTTCTCTATTCCGAACTTCCTGACTAGTAAATCAGGGTCGTATCCTTTAGGCAGGTTTACCACTTTTACGAACATATCTTCTTCAAGGAATAAGTCCAAACTTCTTAAGGTCGCAAGCTGCCCTGCTTTGTCAGCGTCGTATATTACTATTACGTTTTTGGTATATCTTTTAAGCAGCCTTATTTGTTCCGGAGTGAGGGCTGTGCCTGACGAAGCGACTATATTCATAAATCCGTTTTGCATGGGGGCTATTACGTCAAAATACCCCTCTACTATTAAACAACAATCTTTTTCCCTTATGGTGTCTTTGGCCAGACTGAGGCCGAATAGGTTTTTCCCTTTGATATATATCTGTGTTTCCGGCGAGTTTATATATTTAGGGAGGCTGTCGTCTAAAACACGCGCGCCAAAGGCGATAACCCTGTTTTTTATGTCCAATACGGGTATTATCAGCCTGTTACGGAACCTGTCGTAGAAACCGCCGTTTTCTTTAGCAATAATTAATCCTGCCTTTTCAATAAATTTTATATTTATGGATTTTGCCCTGAGGTAATTCAAAAGTCCGTCCCATAGGTTGGGGGCAAGTCCGATTTTGAATTTTTTCAATGTTTCTTCTTTGATGTTTCTTGCTTGGAAATATTTATTCAGCGCGGGGTCATTTCTTTTTAATAATAAATTATGGTAGAAATCGCAGGCAAGTTCGTTTATCCTGTAAAGTTCATTTATATATGTTCTTTCTGCGTCCTGGCCTTGTTCCTCAAATTGGATTGCAACCCCTGCCCTTTTTGCCAATACCTCCAGCGCTTCTTTAAAATCCAGGTGTTCATATTTCATCAGGAAGCTTAGGGCATTGCCTCCTTCGCCGCAGCCGAAACAGTGATAGATCTGTTTGTCCGGGCTTACGACAAAAGACGGAGTTTTTTCGTTGTGGAAAGGGCAGTTGGCTTTGAAATTACGCCCCGTCCTTTTGAGCGGTATGTAGGAGGAAATCAGCTCGACGATATCGCAGCGGTCCTGGATATCGTTTATGACTTCCGTAGGTATGGTTTTCGGCATTTAAAAATCTATTTTAAACTTTAGACAAATTATTTTAGTTAACGTTTGACCCTTCTGAAGCCGGAGCACTCGGTGATTTCCAGTTTTCCTTTCTGCTGGATTTTATCCAAGAGCAGGTTTACCCCCACATTATCAGAGGCAATGTGGCCGGCTATAATTATATTCAGTTGTTTCCCTTTTGCTTTCTGGAAGTGTTCTTCGCTTAGATGCATGGCTATAATTGTTCCTATGCCAGCCTGTATATAATTTTCAAAAATATCCTTGTGTCCTTCTGTGCCGCCGGTCATCTCTACAATAATCTTTCCGGCTTTATGTTTCGCGTCGCCAAGTATTATTTTAGGGCCAGCCTTATCTTTACTGGCTAATTGGTATTCCGGTATGCTTTTTAAAATAGAGATAATATCTTCTACCTTTTCCGGTTTATTTTTATCTATCAGGTTTTGAATATAGCTGGAAGCGAAATTATCCGCAACGGTATGCAGGCACATTAAAGGTATGCCCAATAGTTTTGCCGCGTCTACCGTTTTGTTATGGTTAGCCGCATGGACCCTGCGGGAGACTTCGGCCATGCGTTCCTGCAGCAGCCCTTCGCCTATATTTATAGGTACTCCGAATTTAGCCAGTATGGCTGCCTGCATGCCCATTACTTCATAAAAGCTTGCCCAGGCAGAGCCTTCCGGATGGTGGGATATGCACAGGTCTATGGTTTTCTTTTTGTTTTTAAAATTAATCCAATCAGCCAGGATTATTTCGCTCGCGTCTATATCTATTCCTACAAGAACCCCTTTTATATCTTTATCCAGATCGCCATACAGGATCCTACTGTCCGCATAAGGGTTTGTCAGTTCTTCTTTATCAAATTCTTTGCGTTTTTGAGCATCTAATTTTTCAAATGCGGCTTTCTTCTCTTTTAGTTCTTTTACTACGGCATCTTTGCCCCGGGGATCTTGTTTTATGCTTTCTTCCACAGCGATTTTATAGATATCTAACAACTTCATTATTCCTCCCTTAGCTAAAAATTAAATTAGCGATGAAGATAGCTCTTGCGGATCCTGTTTTTATAAGGCTTTTTCTTGTGTTGCTTTTGTGACTTCTTGGTTGAAGTTTTGATCAGGAAAGATTTTTGAGACAATACCATAAAAGGCGAATTCGTAAGTCTTCGTCGTCATATTTACTATTTTAGGGCCCAGAAAAGACGACCTGCAGCTTAACTCAAAATAACGGATATTGGAAATCAACAGCGCAAATATAACAAAACCGCTTATTAACAGCCCCCTTATAAATCCTAAAGTTATGCCTAGATATTTGCTGGTAGGGCTGTCTCCTTCAGTTCTTATTACCATCAGGAAACCATCCCTTATAATCGTAAAAATTATAGTAATTATAAAAATTAAAACAAGATATGTAAATATTAGAGTTGATTCTAAGGGGAGTATCGGGATTTTACTGTTGATGAACTCGCCTAACGAGTAGAAAAAATGAAATGCCACAAAAGAGCAGAAGCATAAACTTATGAATTTGAATACTTCTATGCCTAGTCCTCTTTTTAGGCCGATATAGCACATCCTTATGGTCAGGATGATGACTAGGATATCGACCCAGTTAAATTGAGAGATGTATTGGTAAAACATTTATTTTGAAATAGTTATGAATTTGGATAAAATCGCAAAAAAGTATAACATATTATCCTGTAAATGTCAAGGCAGCGCTTTCTTTTACTTTGGTTGACCTATTCCTTTTGCTTGACAGTTTTGGGCTGTTATGTTAATTTTAATACTTATGCAAGAGTCAAAACACATACAAGAGCTTAATAAAGCCAAGGCAGAATTGTCTATTTTGTACGAGGTCTCTAATGCCATGCATACCACTTTGAAGCTCGATGAGATTCTCTACATTATTCTTACAGGTGTTACTGCCCATATAGGCCTTGGGTTTAACAGGGCTATGCTGTTTTTGGTAAACAGAAATCTTGGCGTTCTGGAAGGCAAAATGGGGATAGGCCCCGATACGACCGAAGAGGCAGATTTTATCTGGAAAGGCATAGATACAAGAAAAACCGGCCTGAAGGATTTGATTGGGTGTTACTCTAAGGAAAAAATGATGAAATCTAAATTCAACCGCATTATTGAATCTGTCTCTATTTCTTATAACGACAATAATATCCTTAGCCTAGCCGTGCGTAATGACAGTCCATATATCCATGCGACAAAAGATAAAATAGCTAATTTAGGCGGCGACCCCCTGCTTAAGTTTTTTGACTCCAAGGAATTTGTTATTGTTCCCCTTCGCGCCAAGGATGATGTCGTAGGTTTGATTATAGTGGATAATTTCGTAACAAATAAAACCATTACTGACGACGATATACGTATGCTTACTATGTTTGCTAATCACGCCGCTTTAGCTATAGAGAATTCTCAGCTGTATGAACAAACGCTCATTAAGGCGCATACTGATTCTCTTACCGGTTTGTGGAATCACGGCTATTTCCAGCAGGTAACGGATCAGCTGCTTGATAATTCAAATAAAGGAAACGATTCCTTAAGCTTGTTTTTGATAGACATAGATAACTTTAAGATTTTTAATGATACCTACGGCCACCAGCAGGGTGATAATGCGCTTGTGTCCATTGCCAATATATTCAAAGAGGCTTCCAGGAAATTAGATTGCGTATGCCGTTACGGAGGAGAAGAATTTGCAATAGTCTTGCCCAAGACCAACATAAAAGATGCCTTGGTTATTGCTGAAAGAATCCGTAGCGCAATAGACAAATATGATTTTGATGTTGGCATGGGGCAGCCTTTGCGTAAAATAACAGTGAGTATAGGTGTAGCCACATTTCCTAACCACGCCGATAATAAATCAGAGTTGATAAAAGCAGCTGATAAAGCCCTTTACGAAGCCAAAAATAGCGGTAAGGATAAAGTTGTTATTTTTCCCCACCAGTAGTTTTTTATCCCAGGTTTATACTACAAAAATTTAGTTTGTTTCTGCGGGAGATAAGGCGGATTTGTCTTCTTTGGAATGTTTGCTTGTTTTTTCGGGGGTTTTATTATTCTCGCTAAGTTTTACGGAAACAATCTTGGATATGCCCGATTGTTCCATGGTGATTCCATACATAACGTTTGCATGCGCGATTGTCTTTTTATTATGTGTAATCATTATGAATTGGGATACAGAAGCAAATTCTTTCAGCATCCTGCTATATCTGTCTACGTTTAGTTCGTCTAAGGCGGCGTCTATTTCATCTAATACGCAGAATGGCGCGGGTTTTGTTTTAAATATGGCAAAAATTAAGGCGATAGCTGATAAGGATTTTTCGCCGCCGGATAAGAGTAAAATATTCTGTAGTTTCTTTCCGGGAGGGCGGCAGATTATTTCTATGCCTGATTCCAGGACGTTTTCTTCATCTATCAGGAATAGCTCTGCGTCCCCTCCTCCAAAGAGCAGTTTGAAAATAGTTTTTAAACTCCTTTGCCACTGTATGGAAAGTATCCAGGAACATTTTTCTTGTTGTCTGATTAATTTTTCTAATGGCTTCATTTAATGATTCCTTGGCGGAGCTTAAATCTTTTTGCTGCTGTTCCAGGAACTCGTATCTCTTCTTTAATTCTTCCAGTTCCTCAATGGCCACAAGGTTTACCGTGCCGAAATTCTCGACTTTCTTGCGAAGCACATCTATTTCCTGCCTGGCGCCTTCTTTGTCAAATTCGCTTGGCTGGTATTGTTCTTCTTCGATATTATACTGATACAGCTGGAGCATCCTTTCTTTTATCTGGTCTATTTTAAATTTATCTTCCTGAAGGCCTAATTGCGATTTGTGCAGATTTTCTTTGTCTTCGGTGATTTCAGAATTTTGCCTATACTCTTCTTCTTCCAATTGTTTGAGGATTTTTTCTTTTTCCGCCAGGGTTTCATTTTTGGTTGTTAGTTGTTCTTGAAGGCGGGATAATTCATTTTTTAAATCCTCAATTTCAATTTTCAGGTTGGCAGATTCTTTTTCAAGGTCCTCTATTTTTTCTATGCAGACGGTTTTTTCATTTTCCTGCCCTGCAAGGGCTTCTTCCTCGGCGGCAAGGGATTTTTCCAGCATTGCCACGGTATTGGCAATATCATTTTCTTTGGCCTGGACAGAGTTGAGCTCAGTTTTAAATTGAGTGATTTCCAGAAGAACAGACTCTCGCAATTTGCCGCTTTCGGTTATTTGTAGTTGAGAGGAAGCGATTATGTTATCC
>JAQTPJ010000056.1 GCA_028712915.1 Candidatus Omnitrophota bacterium | reverse complement strand
AGAAGACAAGATAGGCGTAGCAAAGGACATATTGGAAAAAGCCAAACAGAAAAACGTACAAATTCTGCTCCCTATAGACAATGTTTGCGTCAATGATATAAAATTATATACGGAAGTTAAAACCGTAGGAGAAGAGGTGCCGCAGGATTTAATTGCCGTAGATATAGGGCCTAAAACAATAGAAAAGTTTAAATCCGCGCTGGCCAACGCAAAGACAATTGTCTGGAACGGCCCGATGGGAATATTCGAAATAGATAAATTTTCCGTTGGTACGAAAGAAATAGCGGAATTCATAGCCGGATTAGACGCTACGACCATTATCGGCGGAGGAGATACCGCAGCGGCAGTAGCAAAATTTGGATTGGAAGATAAAATGACCCATATTTCCACAGGCGGAGGAGCTTCTCTGGAATTCCTGGAAGGCAAGTCCCTACCGGGAATCACAGCGCTACAGGATAAAAATGCGTAAAATTATCATTGCTGGAAACTGGAAGATGTATAAAACCATTAGCGAAGCTTTAGAGTTGGTTAATGGTTTAAAAAGAATTCTCTATAATATTGAGAATGTTGAAATAGTAATATGCCCGCCTTACACGTGTTTAGACCAAATATCCGAGCTTATCTCTGAATCAAACATAAAATTAGGCGCGCAGGATATGCACTGGGAAACAGAAGGGGCGTTTACCGGCGAAGTATCTGTGCTAATGCTAAAAGACTTAAGCTGCAGATATGTCATTATAGGCCACTCTGAAAGGCGTCAATACTTTTCAGAAACAAACGAAACAGTAAATAAAAAGGTAAAAACAGCCTTAAAATATAATATTACGCCCATAGTTTGCGTAGGGGAAAAATTAGAAGAAAGACAAGCGGGAAAGACTTTTCAGATAATAGAAGACCATATAAAAAACGGGTTAAAAGATTTATCCAAAGAAGAATTAGCTAGAGTAGTTATCGCGTATGAACCTGTCTGGGCCATAGGCACGGGGCTAACTGCCAAGCCGGAACAAGCGCAAGAAGTCCACTCGTTTATCAGAAAATTATTGTCCGATATGTCAGATGAAGAGACCGCGCAGAATATAACCATACAATATGGCGGAAGCGTAAAACCAGACAACACAAAAGATTTAATTAAACAAAAAGATATAGACGGCGCATTGGTAGGAGGAGCGTCTTTAAAAATAGACCCCTTCGTAGAAATCATCAAGAATGCGGCTGGATTGGAGGCCAAATAAAATGTTAGGTATAATAATAACAATACATATCATCGCTTGTATCGGTTTAATATTTTTCATATTAATTCAATCCGGCAGGGGCGGAGGCTTAGTGGATAGTTTCTCCTCGGCAGAATCAATCTTCGGCACCAAAACTAATACTTTTCTTACCAAAACAACAGCGGTATTTGCTATTACTTTTTTTATTACCTGTTTATTATTGGCGTTTTTATCAGTGCAGCAAAATAAATCTATAGTGGAACGCCAGGTCAGAAAACAGCCGATAGCCAACGTAGAGCCTATTCAAGAAACACAACCCATAGCAGAACCAATACAACAACCAGAAACAGAAACCACAGGACAAACGCAGGAAACAGATGTCTCCCCAGAGACAGTGCCAGCAACAGAATAACAGGAACAAATATTCGTCAACCCACAAACTGTCTTTTAAAACAAAGACAGTTTTTTTATTTTGCGGAGCGCTAATCTTTAATTTTGTTTCTTTCGGCGTTCTCCAGGGAGCTACGGAGGAAAATACGTACGGGGATGCCATAGTAACCGCATCCAGCGCAGACGCAAGGACATTAATTCCTATACTCGCTTCGGATTCAGCCTCAAGCCAAATTTGCGGGCAATTATTCAACGGCCTGGTTAAATACGATAAAGACCTTGACCTTGTTGGCGATTTAGCCGAAAGCTGGGAAATTTCTCCTGACGGGCTGACCATAATATTTCACTTAAGAGATGATGTGTATTGGCATGATGGCTATTCTTTCAACGCCGAAGATGTAGAATTTACCTACAAAAAATTAATAGACCCTCAAACCCCCACTCCTTATAGCGGCGATTTCTTAATGGTAGAAAGCCTGGAAATCGTGGATGGCTATACTGTCAAAATAAAATACAAAGAGGCTTTTTCTCCCGGATTATCCAGTTGGGGAATGTCTATACTGCCTAAACATCTGCTGGAAAACGAAGATTTAACAAGGACAAGCTTTCAAAGGGACCCCATAGGCACAGGCCCCTACAGGTTTAAAAAATGGAAAAACCAGGAAAAAATAGAACTGGTGTTCAACACAGATTATTTCGAAGGCCGGCCTTATATATCACGCTACATTAACAGAATTATCCCTGATGAAGCAGCTATATTTTTGGAGTTGCAGACAAAAGCAATAGATTACACAGGCCTTTCTCCCATAGCGTATCAATTCAAGACAAACACGCCATTCTTTAAAGAAAACTTCAATAAATTTAGACTGCCCAGTTTTTCATATACCTACCTGGGTTATAATTTAAAAAATCCTTTGTTCGAAAATAGAAAAATAAGGATTGCCTTAGACCACGCTGTCGATAAAGACGAAATAATAAAAATGGTATTTTTCGGGCTGGCTAAAACTATTACCGGCCCATTTATAGCCGATTCCTGGGCATACAATTCACAGATAACTCCCAGAAAGTTTGATGTTAATAAAGCCAAAGAGATGCTGAGAGAATGCGGTTGGTTCGATGTTGATAATGACGGGGTATTGGAAAAAGAAGGAAAGAAATTTGAATTTACTATTACAACTAACCAAGGCAATGACCAAAGAATAAAAACCGCGGAAATAATACAAAAGAAGCTAAAAGACATCGGTATAAAGGTAAAAATAAAGGTTTTGGAGTGGAGCGTATTCCTATCGGAATGCGTCGAGAAAAGAAATTTTGACACAGTTCTGCTTGGCTGGTCTTTATCATTAGACCCTGACCCATTTGACATCTGGCATTCATCTAAGACCAAAGAGGGAGAGTTTAACTTTATTAACTATGACAATAAGGAAGTGGATGGCTTGATTATAGAAGGAAGAATGACTTTTGATAAAGAAAGGAGAAGGCAAATTTATAGCAGAATACACGAAATTATCTTTGAGGAACAACCATATATGTTTCTCTATTCACCGGATTCCCTGGTTATTATTGATAAGAGATTTAGAGAAATAGAGCCTGCCTTGGCCGGTATAGGTCATAACTTTATTAAATGGTGGGTGGCTAAAGAAAACCAACGATACAAAGACGTAATACAAAAATAAATGCTTAATTATATTTTAAAAAGACTACTAGGTTTAATTCCTTTATTAATCGGTATCACCTTAATATCGTTTATAGTAATACACCTGGCGCCTGGAAAAACCACGGATATTCTCACCAACCTTAACCCCAAGGTATCTTTAGAAGCCCGCGTAAAATTAAATAAAATCTACGGACTGGATAAACCTATCCTTACGCAATACAAAGATTGGGTTAGGAGATTTATAAAATTTGATTTTGGAGAATCATTCCTGGATGGAAGAAAGGTTTTAGATAAAATAAAAGAGCGCCTTCCTGTAACGCTATCCATTAATATAATTTCTATATTATTAATTTTACTTATAGGCATACCTTTGGGTGTCATAAGCAGTGTTAAACAGGGCTCCTTCACTGATAAATTTATTACGCTGTTTGTTTTTATCGGTTTTGCCATACCGTCATTCTGGATCGCTTTAATAATGATGGATATATTCTGTATAAAGTTAGGGTGGCTCCCTGCGCTGGGAATGACGTCTTTGGATTTTGAAAATTTCGGTATCTTTGAGAAAGTTATAGACATATCAAGGCACCTGGCGCTTCCTGTATTTATCTTTGTATTCGGCGGTTTGGCCGGCATATCGAGGTATATGCGCCAATCAATGATACAAACGCTTAATAAGCCCTACATCCTTACTGCCAGGGCAAAAGGGCTGGGGCGCAACCTTATTATTTATAAACATGCCTTGAGAAACAGCCTTTTACCCATAATTACGCTTTTGGGTTTATCTATACCGGGCTTGATAAGCGGAAGCGTTATCATTGAGTCGGTGTTTGCCATACCGGGAATGGGGAGGCTATTCTTTGAATCGGTTATGGCAAGGGATTATCCTGTAATAATGGGAATACTTGCCATAGGCGCAATTTTAACAATGCTAGGGAACTTGACGGCAGACATCTGTTATGCCTATGCCGATCCGCGCATCCGTTATCAAAAACAATGAAAGAATTATTGAATAATAAACCGCTATTCATAGGACTTCTGCTGGTCGTATTTATGTTTTTAGTGGCTGTGTTTGCGCCTGTAATTTCCACGCATGAGTATGACCAGATAAATTCTGCGGACATTTTGCAACCGCCTTCGCCAAGACACATCTTAGGAACAGACCAATTAGGAAGGGATTTATTCAGCAGGATGGTGTATGGCGCGAGGGTTTCCCTTAGCGTGGGGATTATTGCGGTAGGCATATCAGTATTAATAGGGATATTCCTGGGAGCCATAGCCGGGTTTTATGGCGGATTAGTAGACAGAATAATCACGATTTCTATAGATATTATGCTTTGTTTCCCGGTATTATTTCTAATTCTTTCCATTGTCGCTCTGCTGGAACCTAATATTTACAACATTATGATAATTATCGGACTGACCAGCTGGATGGGCCAGGCGCGTTTAGTAAGGGCAGAAATACTCACCTTAAAAGAAAGGGAGTTTATATTAGCTGAAAAAGTATTGGGCGCTTCCAACTTTAGGATCATATCTTTCCACCTTGTGCCCAACGCAATGGGGCCTGTTTTGGTGAGCGCGATTTTAGGTATCGCGGGAGCCATATTAGTTGAATCAAGCCTGAGCTTCTTGGGTTTAGGGATACAACCGCCAGTCCCCAGCTGGGGAAACATTTTAGCCGACGCAAAATCCAGCTTAGGCATTGCTTGGTGGTTAAGCGTGTTCCCGGGTTTGGCAATATTCTTAACCATAATGTCTTATAATCTGGTAGGCGAGGGCCTTAAAAAATACTTAAAATGAGTAATAACCTTTTACAAGTCGATAAATTAAACACAAAGATTTTTCACGGGGATTATACTGTTGACGCTGTTTGCGATTTGAGCCTGGAGTTAAAAGAAAAAGAAATCCTGGCTATAATAGGCGAAAGCGGCTGCGGCAAGACCATGTCTATGTTATCAATCGCAAACCTAATCCCTCAAAACGCAAAAGTTGTTTCCGGACAGATAATATTTAACTCAAAAAAATTGAACATAAGCGATGAAAAAGAACTACAGGATATAAGAGGTTCACAGATTAGTTATGTCTTTCAAGACGCGACTGCCTCGTTAAACCCCATATTCACTAT
Source organism: Candidatus Omnitrophota bacterium (assembly GCA_028712915.1). Taxonomy (GTDB): domain Bacteria; phylum Omnitrophota; class Gorgyraeia; order Velamenicoccales; family JABMQK01; genus JAQTPJ01. The sequence goes on along the minus strand of JAQTPJ010000056.1, from coordinate 684 downwards.
AGGCGAACAGATAAAAGAAATGTTTATAGCGCATAATTGCTTTTCCCCAAACAAAGCAAAAGAATCCGCTTCGAAAGTTTTGGAGCTGGTGAATTTAAAACCGGCGCAAAAATACTATAACTATTATCCGCATCAGTTAAGCGGAGGGATGAACCAAAAAGCAATGATAGCTATAGCTGTGGCTTCAAAACCAAAACTTCTGATAGCAGATGAGCCCACCAACTCTTTAGACAGGATTACAGAAATAACAATATTAAAACTCCTTAAAAAACTTAATGCAGAATTTAACCTGTCTATAATTCTCATAACTCACAATATATCGCTTATTGAAAATTTCGCCGACACTATCGCCATAATGTATGCGGGAAGAATTATGGAAAAGGGACTAAGCCAGGAAATTTTACATAGCCCTAAACATCCTTATACAAAGGCGCTGCTTGATTGCCTGCCCAAAAAAGGCAAAGAACTAAATGCCATAAAAGGCAGCGTGCCTAATCTCGCTAAGCTTCCGTCGGGATGCAAATTCCATCCGCGCTGCCCTTATGTTATGGAGAAATGCTTAAAAGATGAACCAGATTTTGTAAAAATATCCCAGGAGCATTCAGTAAAATGTTACTTACAGTAAAAAACTTAAGCAAGCAATATAAAATCCCCAAAGGCGTGTTTAGCGGCAAATTCCTTAAG
>JAQTPJ010000055.1 GCA_028712915.1 Candidatus Omnitrophota bacterium | reverse complement strand
CCCGGCAGTGCGTTCTTCGCGCAGCCAGCAGGATATGCAAAAATACAGGCTGTTTGCAAAGCAAACTTTAGAGTTTCAGGAAAACCTTAGTTTATACCAGGCAGAAGCGGCAGATATTATTGTAAAGGCTGGCGTTGTAAAAGGCATAAAAACTTCGCTGGGCGAGGAATTTTTCTGCAGGGCGTTAATTATAACCGCGGGGACTTTTTTAAACGGGCTTATGCATATCGGGCTTAGAAGTTTTCCCGGCGGCAGGCTTGGCGAGGCCGCCGCTGTAAGCCTTTCCAATTCCCTGAAGGATCTGGGTTTTAGCCTAAATAGGTTTAAGACAGGGACCTGCGCGCGGCTGGATAAGAGGACGATAAAATTTTCCGGGCTGAAGAGGCAGGACGGAGATAAAATCCCGCAGCCGTTTTCTTTTTCTACGGATAAATTAGACATAGAACAGCTGCCTTGTTATATTACTTATACAAATTCCAGGACGCATAAAATTATAAGGGACGGGCTGAAATATTCTCCTTTATATACTGGTAAAATTAAATCCACAGGAGTAAGGTATTGCCCGTCCATAGAGGATAAGATTGTAAAATTCAGCGACCGCGAAAGGCACCAGGTATTTTTGGAGCCGCAGGGCGCGGACACTATAGAAATTTACCCTAACGGCGTATCCACGAGCCTGCCCGTTGATGTCCAGATAAAAATGCTGCATTCTATCGCCGGGTTGGAAAAAGTTGAGATTCTCCGTCCGGGTTACGGCATAGAGCACGATATAATAGAGCCGACGCAACTATATCCGACCTTGGAGACGAAACGGATAAGGAATTTATTCCTCGCCGGGCAGATAAACGGCACAACCGGATATGAAGAAGCGGCTGCGCAGGGATTAATCGCCGGAATAAACGCAGGGCTTAAATTAAAAAATAAAAAGCCGCTTATCTTAGGCAGGGATCAAGCATATATCGGAGTTTTGCTGGACGATTTAACCACAAAAGGGACTAATGAGCCCTATAGGATGTTTACCTCGCGCGTGGAATACAGGCTTTTGCTCAGGGAAGATAACGCTGACCAGAGGCTGCGCAGGCTTGGCTTTGAAATCGGGCTGGTGAAACCCGGCGATTACAGAAAGACGCAGAAGAAAATTAAAGATATCAACCAGGGGATTAGAATCCTTAAAACGAACAATATTAAGCCAACGGCTAAAATAAATAAAAAGTTGAAATCTTTAGGCACCAGCGGGTTGGACAGCCATGTTTTTCTTGTGGATTTGTTAAAGAGGCCGCAGGTCGGTATAAGAGAGCTTATAAAAATGAGCAGGGTAAAGCTTGATTTTGATAAAGACACGCTCGAAGAAATCGAAATAGATATAAAGTACGAAGGTTTTATCGAAAGGCAAAGAGAGGAAATAGAGCGTTTTAACAGGATAGACAAGATTAAGATGCCGCACAATATCGACTATAAGAAGATACCGAGCCTGTCGCGCGAGATTTGCGAGAAGCTGGGGAAATTCCGTCCGCTTACTTTAGGCCAGGCGAGCAGGATTTCCGGGGTGACGCCCGCGGCCATATCTCTTTTAATGGTTTACCTCAGGAAATTAAGGTATAATTTAAAGAGTTATGATTAATAGATTTAATATAGGTATAGGATTAGTCGCGTTGATTTTTATTGCCAGCCAGGCGCGGGCTGAAGTCTTGGTGGATGAGAGAAAATACCGGGAAGATGTCAACTCCTATAAGAATAATTCAAGGCAGTGGCGTACCCGTAACGACCACCTTGTCCCGGGCTATGAAGAGACGCAGGCGATACTATCATTACAACAGAAACGGGATAATGAAAGCAACGATATCGACGGAGACGGCGTAGTAAATAAAGCAGACCCTTCGATGTATGATTGGCGCGAGCCCGGGTATCAGCCTTTCGGGGTGCTTGAATTTTTATCCTGGAACCACGATTGGAATAATTATAAATATCCCGAAGAGGATTTGCAAAAGATAGTCGCGCTTCTGGAGGAGGCGGGTGTTTCTTTTGTGCGCATGGATTTTCTGTGGGAAGACATCGAGCCGGAAAACGATAATTTTGTTTTTGACAAATATGATTTAATCGTAAAATTATTATCCGAGAAAAACATTCGCATCCTGGGTGTTATGGGTTATTGCGTTTCCTGGGCAGGAGAGAAATGGAATAGCGTCCCGGACAATACCGCGGATTTTTTGGATTACGTATCCAATGTTGTCTCGCGCTATAAAGACAGGATAAAATACTGGGAGGTATGGAACGAGCCTGATTCTCCAAAATATTTTGTTGTTCAGGACGGAATGAAGACATATACGCAGCTGCTCAAGGAGGTTTATACCGCGGCAAAAAAAATAGACCCTTCCTGCAAAATAGTTCTGGGCGGGATGACAAGCGGCGGCTACTACGACATAAAAGATGTATACGCAAACGGCGGGAAGGATTATTTCGACATTATAAATATACACCCTTTTGTAGATCCTTTGAGCCCCGCCGATGTTAAGAGTATTTATACGATATACAATAATTTAGAGAGGTTGAAGTCGCAATATGGCGATGTGGCGAAGAAAATATGGTTTACTGAAATAGGCTGCCCTGGAATGAGAGGGGGAGTAAGTAAGGGTTGGTGGATGGGCAGGTCGCCGTCAGAGAGCGAGCAGGCGCAATTTATTCAGACGATTTACACGGATGTTATAGATTTGGTTAACCTGGAAAAAGTTTTCTGGGCGTATTTTCGGGATAATAAAGACCACTTTAAGGATGACGTGGATTACTTTGGCCTGGTGCGCTGGGATTTTTCCAAGAAACCCGCGTTTGATATATTCAAGGCAAAGTACCTGGCTTGGTTTAATTTGCATAATTACCTGTATTTGCGTAAGAGATATGCAAGATAAAAATTATACACAACTTAAAGAGTTTTGTTTGGGTTTAGGCGCGGATTTATTCGGCGTGGCGGACATATCCAAAATTAAAAAGGAATTTAATCTCTCTCCGTCGCTGGTAAAGGGTTTGGATAAGGCGATATGCATAGGCGCTCGTTTATCTGGCCAGGTATTTAACGATATTACTAAGGCGCCGACGAAGTTATATTTTCACCACTATAGGACGGCGAATATGTTTTTAGACCAATTGGCTTTCAGGGCGGCGAATTGGATTCAGAAAAAGGATTTTTCGGCGCTGCCAATACCGGCTTCGCAAATTGTGGATTGGCAAAAACAAACAGCGCATATTTCGCATAAGAAAGTAGCGGTTCTGGCCGGGCTGGGTTGGATAGGCAGGAATAATCTTTTGGTAAATCCGCAATTCGGCGCGCAGTTTCGGTTGGTGACCATTCTTACAGATTTTGAAATAAAAAAAGATAAGCCAATAAAGAAAGATTGCGGGAGCTGTTATGCCTGTGTTAAAGTATGCCCTGCGGGAGCGATACAGAAGAAACCTCAGGATTTTAAATATTTACTTTGTTTTGAAAAGTTGAAGGAGTTTCAGAAGGCTAATGTAGTGAGCCAGTATATTTGCGGGGTATGCGTCAAAGCCTGCAATGGAGGTAGGAATGCACTATAAAAAACAAATTGAAATTGTGATTGACCTTATTTCCATAAGCGTGCGCACCGCGCCCAAGAGCGCCGGTGTCGACGACATAATCTTTTTGGCGGCCAGTAATGTCCAGAAAAATAGAATTGCCGCTGAGATGATAAAAATAGGCAGGGAAAAGTCGAAGGGCCAGTCCAATAAGGTTGTGCGCCAGGCAATGATAACCAGCTGGTCAAGCGACGCTGTAACGGTTAAAAAATCAGACGGTTTGGTTTTAATAGGCGTAAAGGGCAAGAAGCCGCTGGGCCTTAATTGCGGCGGATGCGGGTTTAAAAGTTGCGCGGAATTTAAGGCGTGCGTTTTGAAAGACAAGAAAAGTTCTGTTATTGGGCCTTTCTGTATTTTTAAGATATGGGATTTAGGCATTGCCATAGATTCCGCGGCAAAGACAGCTTCTATGTTAAATGTGGATAACCGCATAATGTATAAGATAGGTATGGCTGTTTTGCGCCTGCGTATGTTTGGCAAAACGCGCAAGGCAGTCAGCGCCTGCGACAGCATATCGCCGGTTCTCGGATTGCCTTTATCCGTCAGCGGCAAGAATATTTATTTTGACAGGTTTGACAAGCTGGAGGCGGCAAAGACGCTTTCGGATTATTTCAAGGCCAAAAGATAAATTTTAGTATATATAATTATAGGTAGTGATATAATTATAAAATTAAGAGCAAAGAGGAGGTCAAGTGAAGACGCAATTTACGGAACAATAGTGAACGTAAATTGCCAGTCTGAACTTGACCCAGCACCTTTTTAGTATTAAATGATTTTAACGATTAATTCTTTAAAGTCTTTGAATATGTAAAAGGTGCGGGGTTCAATTCGCGCATATAACTTACATCGTCTTCGACTCTGTAAGTTATGCGCTCATTAAAGGAGGTTATTATGGATCCGGTTTTAGAGATTTTAGAAAAAGACGCGCGCACCAGCCCCGACGAGATCGCAAAATTAACCAAATTAAAAAAGGAAGAGGTAAAGAAGAGAATTAAGAAATATGAGAAGGAAGGCGTTATATTAAAATATAAGGCTGTAATCAACAAGGAATTGATAAAGGATAGTTCCAGGGAAGTGCGCGCGCTCATTGAAGTAAACATAGTGCCGCAGAAAGACCTGGGTTTCGACCATATAGCAGAGCGCATATATTCTTTCCCCGAAGTAACCAGCTGTATACTTGTATCCGGCACATACGACCTTTTGCTGGTGGTGGAAGGCAAAGACCTGCATACGGTCTCCAGTTTTGTGGCTGAAAAACTTTCGCCGATGGAAAATGTGCGCGGCACGGTAACTCACTTCCTGCTTAAAAAATACAAGGAAGACGGCATTATGCTCAGGCGCAAAGAGGCAAACAAAAGGATAGCAATATCATATTAGAATGAAAAACATAATTTCCAAAAAAGTTAAAGAAATGGCTCCGTCAGGGATAAGGGTATTTTTTGACATTGTCCTTGAGATGGATGACGTGATTTCCCTGGGTGTGGGCGAGCCTGATTTTGACACGCCCTGGAAAGTAAGGGAATCGGCAATCTATTCTTTGGAGCAGGGGTATACTACATATACGTCCAACAAGGGGCTTTATAAGTTGAGGCTTTATGTGAGTCGACACTTAAAGGATAAGTTCGGCCTTGATTACGACCCGGATGAGGAGATTTTAATCACCGTGGGCACGAGCGAAGGTTTGGACTTGTCTTTCCGCGCCATACTTGAGCCGCAGGACGAGGTAATTATCCCGCAGCCTTCGTATGTTTCTTACGGGCCTGTCGTGGATTTAGCAGGCGGCGTGCCGGTCTATATCGATACCGGGAAATCGCGCTTTAAATTAAAGCCTTCGGATTTGGATAAGGCATGCACCAAAAAGACAAAGGCAATTCTGCTTAATTATCCTTCCAACCCCACGGGGATGTCTTATACAAAGAAGGAATTAAAGGAATTAAGCAGAGTTATATTAAAACATAATCTGCTGGTTATTTCCGTCGAGATTTACGGCGAGCTCACTTATGATTATAAGCATACGCCTCTGGCAACGCTTGGTAAAAATATGAAAGAAAGGGTAATTTACCTTAACGGTTTATCCAAGGCATACGCAATGACAGGCTGGAGGGTCGCTTTTGCATGCGGCAGCAGGGAAATTATTTCCGCAATGACGAAAATCCACCAATACACGATGTTATGCGCTCCCACTAATTCGCAGGTCGCTGCTTGCGAGGCTCTGCATAGCTGTGCAGATTCAGTTGTGGAGATGAGGAAGGAATACTTAAGGAGAAGGGATTTCGTAGTGGGCAGGTTAAAAGATATCGGCTTAGACTGCGTTAAGCCGGAGGGCGCTTTTTATGTCTTTCCTTCCGTCAAGAAGACAGGCCTTTGCGCAATGGAGTTCGCAAACAGGCTGTTAAAGAAAAAGAAAGTCGCAGTCGTTCCCGGAACGGCATTCGGCGAGCAATACCAGAATAACATAAGGATTTCCTATTCCTATAGCCTCGACCACCTGAAAGAGGCATTGGACAGGATGGAGTCTTTCCTGAAGTCCCTATAGATTATACCTTG
>JAQTPJ010000054.1 GCA_028712915.1 Candidatus Omnitrophota bacterium | reverse complement strand
AAGCCATAATTAAAAGCGGAATTAAAAAAGTTGTGATAGGTATGGTTGATCCTAACCCGCTCCACCGCGGCAAGGACATAAAAATTCTCAATGCTCATCGTATTAAAACTGACTGTGGAGTTTTAGAGGAAGATATAAGCGAAATAAACCAGCCGTTCATAAAATATATCACTAAAAATATTTCCTACATTACTCTTAAGGTGGCTCAGAGTTTAGATGGCAGGATTGCCTTAAGGAACGGTGAGTCTAAATGGATTACGTCTCGAGGATCGCGTCGGTTCGCGCACGGAATACGCAGCGACTTCGACGCTATAATGGTAGGGATAAATACCGTATTAAAAGATGATCCTTCCCTTAGTCCTTGCAAGAGTATAAAAAATAAGAAGTTTTATAAAATAGTGCTCGATACCAATATTAAGGCAAAGCAAGGCATGCGTATTTTCAGCGACGCCAGGAGATTCCCTGTGATTATAGCTGCTTCCAAAGGTTCTGTGGTTAGAAAGCCTAAGGCAGTGAAATCTCTGGTGAAAAAAGGGGCCATTATTTTAGGCATAGAGGCAAGAAACGGGCTTTTAGATATAAAAGATCTGTTAAGGAAATTAGCACAACTTGAAATTATAAATATCCTGGTGGAGGGTGGCGGCCGAGTCGTCGGCTCTTTACTGGACGAGGGGTCGGTGGATTACGCAATGTTTTTTATTGCGCCAAAGATAATCGGAGGCAAAGATTCTATCTTGAGTATTCAGGGCAAAGGCATAAATAGAATATTGGATGCCACAAGAATTGGTGATATTAAAATAAAAAGATTTGGAGAAGATTTATTGTTAGAAGGTAAAATTAAGAAGTATTAATTTATTTTTCGACTTAAATTAGTGAGGAATTTATGTTTACGGGAATAGTTAAAGAGATAGGCGTAGTTACTTATTTTTCCCGCTATCAAAAGGCTCAGAATTTGATGGTGCGCTCCAAGCTGGTCTCTTTGGCTGTAGCCATAGGAGACAGCGTAAGCGTTAATGGGGTCTGCCTTACGGCGACAAAGATTAAGTCGGATATTTTGGTTTTTGATTTACTTGCGGAGACTTTAAAGTTAACTAATTTAGGATTGCTTAAAGCCGGCGACCGGGTAAATTTAGAAGACAGCCTGAAAGCTAACGATAAAATCTCGGGGCATTTCGTTACAGGTCATATAGATTGCATGGGCGCTATAAGGAAGAGAGGCATAATTAATAAGAATCAGTTTATCGAGGTAGCCGTCCCTAGTAAATTTATGAATTTGATGGCAGTTAAAGGTTCTGTGACGATAGACGGCGTCAGCCTTACCATAGTAGATGTTTTCAGGGATTCCTTTACGGTTTACCTCATACCGCATACTATGAGCAATACTATTTTAGGTAAGAAAAACACCGGTAAAAAAGTTAATATCGAGTTTGATATTCTTGCCAAATACGCCTTAAATTCTAAAGGCGCCACTGTTTTATAGCATTCTTTTTATATCTTATCTGGAATTGATTCAGCCATATATTTCTGTTATACTATTGCGATAAGAATCGCAATTATTTAAGCACGATACAGAAATTTAGAGCGGGGCGTGGCTCAGTTTGGCTAGAGCGCTTGGTTCGGGACCAAGAAGTCGGCGGTTCAAGTCCGCCCGCCCCGACAATTTAACTTCGCTGGAAAACTTCTGCCTTTAGTTAAAAATTGTCGTTAAGTCTTAAATATGTCTAAAGTCCAGGCCCACGTAATATTTAAAGGTAGAGTTCAGGGGATCGGTTTTCGTTTCACCGCAGAGAGAATTGCCCAAAAAACAGGAGTGGTTGGCTGGGTAAAGAATTTACCCGGCGGCGATGTTGAATTAGTCGTTGAGGCGGATAAGAAAACCGTTGATGATTTCTTGGATAAAATAAGGAATCAATTCTCGAATTATATTCAGGATGAAGAGATAGAGACGACAACCGCTATAGGAAAATTAGATAATTTTCAGATAAGATTTTAGGTATGGCAAGAGATAATAAGCAAGCGGTAAAAAAGCAGATTGATGAATTACGCCGGCAGATCCGCCGCCACGATAAAAATTATTATACATTAAATCAACCGGAGATTTCCGATAAGAAATATGACGATTTGATGAGGCGGCTTAAGGAACTAGAGGCTGCCTATCCGCAATTTGATAAGCCTGATTCGCCTACGCGCAGGGTAGGTGGTGAAGTGCTTAAAGGATTTAAAACTGTTGGACATAGAAAGAAAATGATGTCTTTAGATAATACCTATTCCGTAGAAGAGCTGCGCGAATGGGATGAGAGGGTGCATAAAGGGTTAGGCAAAAAGACGGTCGAATATGTGGTAGAGCTTAAAATAGACGGCGTAAGTTCAAATCTTACATATAGAGACGGTGTTTTAAGTATCGGCGCTACGCGCGGCGACGGGCAATCAGGTGAAGATGTAACCCTTAATATAAAAACAATAGATGTGATTCCTGCAAAACTAAATACAGATAATCCTCCAAGGCTAATAGAAATTCGCGGCGAAGTTTATATGGAAAAAGGGCATTTTAAGGTGTTGAATAAAGAAAGGGCTAAGGATAATGATGTCCTGTTTGCCAATCCGCGCAATGCCGCGGCAGGCTCGCTCAAACTTTTAGATACAGATACCGTAGCCAGGCGACGTTTGAATTTTTTTGCCCATTCGTTGGGGTTTTTAGAGGACGGGGATTTTTCTACGCAGTGGGAGTTCCTACAGAGGGTAAAGTCATGGGGCGTGTGCGTCAATCCGCATATTTTCTTATGCAAGAACCTTGATGAAGTAATTGAATTGTGCCGCAAGTGGGAAGATAAACGGGATGATTTGGAATATGAAATAGACGGGATGGTTATTAAAATAAATTCATTCAAGCAGCAGGAGTTGCTCGGAGAGACATCGAAGAGCCCGCGTTGGGCAGTGGCATACAAATTTGCGGCGCATCAGGCGACTACGAAGATATTGGATGTAGCTATTCAGGTTGGCAGGACCGGGGTTTTGACTCCTGTGGCTATGCTTGAGCCGGTAGAGTGCGGCGGCGTGAAAATTTCACGGGCGACACTGCATAATTTTGACGAGATAGAAAGGCTGGGCATTAAATTAGGCGACAGGGTAATAATTGAACGCGCAGGAGATGTCATACCTAAGATTATTAAAGCTGTAGCGTCTGTGAGGACAGGCGGGGAGAAAAAAATAAAGATTCCTGCAGAGTGCCCTCAGTGCGGCTCAGATATAGTTAGAGAGAAAGAAGAAGAGGTCGCTTACCGTTGCATAAATCCGTCGTGCCCTGCGCAATTGGAAAAAGGATTAATACATTTTGCCAGCCGCACAGCGATGGATATCGAAGGGATGGGCGAAGCGGCAGTGGAGGAAATAGTAAAGAAAAGGATGGTTAAGGATTTTGCGGACATATATTTTTTAGAAAAAAAGGATTTATTAAAATTGCCTTTATTTAAGGATAAAAAGGCGGATAATTTATTGATGGCTATCGACAAAAGTAAAAACAGGCCGCTGAATAGGCTGCTTTACGGATTGGGTATCCGTCATATCGGAGAGAAAGCGGCATATATTTTGGCGGAAAGATTCGGCTCTTTGGATAAAATAATGTCTGCGAAAGTGAATGACTTCAGCTCTATATATGAAATAGGCGATGTTATGGCTGAGAGTATCGTAGAATTCTTAAAACAGGTTAAGGTAAAACATTTAATCGATAAATTAAACAAGGCAGGATTAAATACAAAACAACCCAGGCAGCAGGTTCGTAACAGCGTCTTGAAAGATAAGGTTTTTGTATTTACCGGAGAATTGAAGGGTTTTACCAGGATGAGAGCCGAAGAAGTTGTGCGCCAATTGGGCGGCATGGCTGCTTCCAGCGTAAGCAAAAATACTGATTTTGTGGTTATAGGCGATAGCCCGGGTTCTAAATTCAGAAGGGCGCAGGCATTAAATGTAAAAGTCATAGACGAAGAAGAATTTAAAAAACTGATAGGAGAGAAATGATGCTTAGAAGAAAAGTAATTATTCTTTTATTGCTGGTATTGATTGTTAATTTTTTTGGTTGTAGCGAATCTTTTCGCAAAAAGTTCACCCGTAAATCCAAAGACGATCAAAAACCAGAAGAGATGATAATTTCTCCCAAGGATTATTCCAAACAGGAACTTTCCTCTGAGGAAGCATACAGGCTTTATTACACTTATTGGAAGGCCTGGCACCTTGAGCTGATGGATGTTTTTATTGCTGGAGAGAGCAGAAAGAAAATAGTTAGCTGTTTTGACCAGACAATACTTAACCTTAATCGCCTAAAACAACTTTTGAACAATCAGGAAAAGATAGAGTTGTTGGATAATTATATAAATAAATTATATTCCTTAGAGGAGGAGTTTAAAGTAAAGAATATCGCTATGGTTTCTATGAGCCGGATGAGAGATGAAGCAAGAAGGTCATTTATTAATATACAAAGAGATCTTTCTTTTAGTAAAGTAAAAGATTGCCTCAAATGAATATAAAAAGATTAATAGTCGGGCCTCTGCAGACGAATTGCTATATAGTTTCCGATGGCAAGAAAGAGGCTTTTATCATTGACCCCGGAGATGAAGCCGGCAAGATAAAAAAGACCATAAAAGACGAGGGATTGAATGTAAAGTTTATTATTAACACGCACTCGCACATAGACCATATCAAGGCGGATTATGGCTTGGGCTTGCCCGTGTATATCCATAAATTAGATGCTTTAGCCTTAGAGGATCCTGAAAGTAATCTTTCCTCTATTTTTTTGGGAAGTTTTACTCCTTGTAAACCGAAGAAAATACTCCAGGATAAAGATACGATTAAAGCAGGAGATTTAGGTATGGAAATTATGCATACCCCCGGCCATAGCCCAGGGGGCATATGTATTAAGATAGATAGCGTAGTTTTTACAGGGGATACATTATTTAAGGATGGCATAGGTAGGACAGATCTGCCAGGGGGCTCTTATAAGGAGTTATTATCATCAATAAAAGATAAGCTCCTTTGTTTGGATGATGAGGTAAAGATTTATCCGGGGCACGGCGAAGCTTCTACCATTGGCAGGGAGAGGGTTAATTTTGAACACGCTTGAATTAATAGATGTATTTTTGAATTATCTTTCCGTAGAGAGGGGCCTTGCCCAGAACACAGTGGTTGCTTACAAAAGGGACCTCTTAAGATACGATAGGTTTTTGAGGTCTACTAACATAAATGAGGCAAATAAAGTAGGCAAAGAAGATGTGCGTTCCTATTTGTTTTATCAGAAAGAAAAAGAATTGGCTTCGACGAGCATTGCCCGTTCTTTGGTGGCTATAAGGCTGTTCCATAGATTTTTGCTCAGAGAAAAATTATCCTTAAAAGACCCGACCGATGTGATTGATTCTCCTAAGCTCTGGAAAAAGATACCCAATGTCTTATCTTTTGCCGAGATAGAAAAGTTACTCTCCGCCCCTAATATCAGGAATAAGAAGGGTATAAGGGATAAGGCGATATTGGAGACTATGTATGCGGCAGGGCTTCGCGTTTCAGAATTATCAGGCTTAAAAGTGGAAGACGTTAATCTGAATGCCGGTTTTGTGCGTTGCCTAGGGAAGGGCAACAAAGAAAGAGTGGTGCCAATAGGGAAAATCGCGGTTTCTGCTTTAAGGAAGTACCAGAGCGATTCCCGCCCTAAGTTTATTAAGAAAAAGGATAGCAAATTTTTATTTTTAAACCACTCGGGCTTTAGGATTTCACGTGTTTATATATGGAAGCTGATAAAGGCTTATGCCAGGCAGGCCAGGATAAAGAATTCTGTGAAACCGCATATTTTAAGGCATTCTTTTGCCACTCATTTATTAGAGAGGGGCGCGGACCTGCGTTCCGTGCAGGAAATGCTCGGCCACGCGAATATTTCAACTACGCAGATTTATACCCATATAGACCGCGACCGCTTAAAAACAATACATAAAACGTTCCACCCGAGGCCATAAAGATGATAAAAAAAGATCTGATTATTAAACGTATCAATAAGTTGCCTGCGCAATTGCAGCGCATTATATTCATTTGCAGGGATTTAGCCGCTAGAGATAAGATAGATGTTTACCTGGTAGGCGGGTTTGTCAGGTATTTATTAGTGGGGGTGGA
>JAQTPJ010000053.1 GCA_028712915.1 Candidatus Omnitrophota bacterium | reverse complement strand
TTCCTTATTTTCAAATTTTCTGGGACAGGAGATTAAGGGCGCTTAAAGCCGCCACTGAGAGTGACCTTGAGATTGTTGACCGTTTCTGGAACGGTTTCCTGGATTATAGTGATTGGGCTCAAAACTGGTTTGATACATATACTTTGTTACAGTTTAAGGGGGATTTATCCCTTGAGGAAGGAGGCCCATTTGCTGATGGCGAAATTATTAATTTCTTAAACGCCTTAAAGGACGCAGGTTATGATGGCGAAGGTGAGATTTCATTCTGGCAGAAAGGCCCCTCTCAAACAGAGTTAAATAATTGGCTTAATGACACAGAAGATACTTATTCTGAAGATTACCTAAAGACCTGCGGATATGATGAAGTTGATTATGCCGCAGATAAATTCAATGATTTTATAGACACAGTTAGGACAATAGAGAAAGAGAAGCTGCAGAAGAGGTGGGAGTATTGGTTAGGATGGTTCTATCAGGACTCGGGTCAACAAGACTACGATGCAGGCACAGACAATTCTTACTTCGCAATCTTTAAGAGGATTGTAAATGGCGAGCCTAGCAAAGATTTTCTGGGAATATATAATTGGATAGGGGCTATAAATAATGTGGAGAATAAGCTGGGTGAGTGCCGAATAGATAGTAACGGCAATATTGCCAATGCGCCCTGTAAACACTCTTCTCCGGGACAGCCTGATTATTATGCTACTATAGACAAAAATACTGACGATGAGTTTGCAGCGGTAAGATCACGGCTCTATGATATAGCAAGCCACGTATTAAGATTTAACGGCGCTTTGTGGGATTTGAATCGCCAGATAAATGAAACTATGGAGCAGGCTATTGATTTGCGGATAGGCAATGCTTCCTTGACAGGGACAAATCCTATCACCTATAGCTGGAGTGATTCTTTAGGAAGCCATAAAGTAATTGTTGAAGTATCGAATTTCAATATACCGAGGACAAAAACTGTTGAACGCGGAAATTGGTGGAGTGGTCAGAGTTGCACAGTAATGAAGAAATATAAAGACGAGACCGGCGAAAATACATGGGTAAGAATAAGGCGCGAAGACCCTGACAACAGGCAGGTTGGCATTTTGGGATTCTGGCGTTCGGGCGATGCAGAAGGCGCTATCGAAAGGACAGCGCACGCAGCTTATAGTTATGATTATGTGAAGTTAGTAAAGTAGAAGAGGAAATTATGAAGCGTAAAATTAAAAAGAATTTATGGTATCGAGTGCCGAGCATCGAGCATCGAGCATCGAGAAATAGGGCAACCTTTACTATAGAATACGCGGCGCTTATAATCGTGCTTGTGTTGGCTCTGCTTGCGATGCAGCTTTATTTGAAACGCTCTATGTTCGGCAGGCTGCGCGGCGTAGGAGACACATTTGGCCAGGGCAAACAATATGAGCCGTATTTAACTACTGTAACAAAAGGAAATTAGATATGAAAACTCTAAACTCTAAATACGAAACTCTAAATAAATTCAAAACTCAAAATTCAAAACTCAAATATTTTATTATTAATAGTTTTATGTTTTGGATTTTGAACATTTGGGTTTATTTAGGATTTAGGGTTTTGGATTTAGGGTTTTTAAAATCAGGATTTTTAGATAAAAGAGGGTTTTAGATTATGGCTGATACTATTTTAAAAATTATGATTTTTGGGCTGGTGGTTGGGACAATCAGCATAATTTATATCCAGCTCTATCAGTCCGCCCCCGCAGCATTAAGGGTTTTTGCCGCATGGTGGGGCCGCAAAATCGATGAGCAAAAAGGCCATTTGAAAGAGATGATGATGTTTATCGACCCCAAAAGGCTGGTTCTATTAAATATTATTTCGCCCATAGTATTGACATTGGTATTCGCCGGGTTTATAGGGATAAACTTCGGCAGTTATGTATTAGGCGGCTTAATAGGGCTTATTTTGGGAATGCTTATCCCTAGTATTATGATTAAGAGAATTATAATTATGCGCAGGAAAAAATTCAACTCCCAGATTAGCGACGGGCTTATGATTCTTTCAAGCTGCCTGAAAGGCGGATTGAGTTTATTGCAGGCGATAGAGGCTTTGGTAGAAGAGTTGCCCGCGCCCATAAGCCAGGAGTTCGGCATAATTTTAAGAGAGAATAAAATGGGCATGCCGCTGGAAGAATCTTTTGGCAGCCTTAATAAAAGGATGCCTTCAGAGGAATTAAACCTTCTTACAACGGCGATACTCGTTGCCAGGGAGACAGGCGGAGACATAACGCAGCTTTTCAGCACATTGATTAACAGTATAAGGGCGAAGATAAAAATTTCCGATAACGTAAAGACATTGAGCATGCAGGGAAAAATTCAGGGCGTGGTTATGTCATTTCTGCCGATAGTATTTACGATTATGGTTTATTCTTTTAACCCGCGTTATTTTGACATTATGCTTTCTAATTCTTTAGGCAGGATACTTTTAGTATACGCGCTTATTTCGGAGGTCGTGGGAGTATTTTTAATCAGGGTGTTTAGCAGGGTAAACGTATAGGAGATAGCATGGACATATTAGCTCAGATAATTATATTCGCAGCCATAATAGTGTTCGTAGCGAATATATTAGTCTCTGTATTCAGCTCCTACGAATTAAAGACGGCTATTCAGAGGAGGCTGAAGATAGACGCCTATACGAACAAGACGAAGAAAAATATGTTCGAAGGGCTTTTGGATTTCTTCATGCCTATAAATTATGTTTTGGTTAACAGGTTTATTAAAAGGGAAAAACTGGAAGAAAAAATGTTTGCCGCAAGAATCTTCATAATGCCGGAACACTTTTTGGCGATAAAGGAATTATTGTCATTCTTGTTTTTATTCCTGACATTTTTGTTTGTAAGGAGCGGCGATATCCTTCCTTTGATTGCTTTCCCGGCGGTAGGTTTTATCGCTCCTGATGTATGGTTAAACCTTAAGGTAGGCCAGAGAAAGAATGAGATTATCAGGACGTTGCCGGATACAGTGGATTTATTGTCATTGTGCGTTGACGCCGGGTTGGATTTTATCGCAGCCGCGAGATGGATTGTGGATAAGTCAGCTCCCAACGCATTTACAGAGGAAATAAGTTTGGTGCTGCATGAGATTAAGGTAGGAAAGTCAAGGAAGGATGCCCTTACTGCTATGGCGCAGAGGATTCACCTTCCCGATGTAACAGCATTTTGCCGCACGCTCATTCAGGCGGATAGGATGGGTATTCCTATAGCCCAGGCATTAAGCGTTCTTTCGGATGATGTGCGTGAAAGGTTTTTCAGGAGGGCAGAGAGGATAGCCCTTCAGGCGCCTATGAAGATGCTTATACCTTTAATATTCTTCATCCTGCCGGTTGTGGCGGTAATCGTGGGCGGTCCGGTATTATTGCAGTTTGTAAGTGGAAGTTTTGGGGGTTTAAAATAAGAAATGATTAGCCAGGCAAGGACAAAAACAGGCGGATTCAAGACATGGATGAGGGTAGTAGCGCTCGTCTTAGTGGTCGTCTTTGTGCCTCAGCAGGTTGCCTGGGCAGTTGATTATGACTGGCGTTCTATATGGAGAAATTCCCAGCCGCAGGCAGCAGGCTCATCTAGCGCAGCATTGGCGGCCCTGCCTTACTCTGCCATAAAGTCAGCCGGCTTTGAAAAACAAATCGCCTTTAATATAAAGGAATCCCTGGATTCGTTGCGCAGGTCAGGCAGCTTGAGCATACAGTTTAATAATAATATAGTAGTGGGCCGCACTATCCAGAAGCCCATCACAAAAGATAATGTTGAGAATATATATAGGAAACTCGTTGATTCAAGGAATAATATCATTACCTGCGGCGCGTATTCTTTATACAACTTGCTTGGGGCATACGGCATGTTAACTAACGAGTATCGAGAATCAAGTATCGAGAATCGAGAGGTGACAATTATAGATATCGCCAATACATTAATTTTAATCGACTTGCTCAGCAGCAAAGATCTTGAGCCCACATTTAATAAGAACCAATTGGAAATCTCATTCTATAGTTTAATCAAAGCCGCGGAGGTTTACGGATTACGCTTACAGCCATTTCATTTCTCTACTTTCCAAACAGATTTAGAAAGTGTTAATAAACAAATTTCATTCCCGTTTATCGCGACCATCGACGAGCCGCACACAGTATTGGTAAAGAGCATAGATGAAAATGGCGTATTGATAGTTGATAATGATGTTGAAAGAATGATTTCTCTCGACGAGTTCAAGCAGAGGTTTATGGGTTACTGTTTGGCAGTGGATGTTGTAAAAGAAAAAGGCATTGAGCCGGTAAGCAATGAATTCGCCAAGTCCATAAAGATAAAAGGAAGGTCGCGTAAAAATGAATTGCCTACATTCAACGAAGTATATGGCGAGTTTGATACAGCAGATACTCTTATAGCGGTTGGGATGATGTTCTTGAGCGCTATCCCCGCCGGCAAGAGTTCAAATTCTGATTTTGGTCAAAGGTTTGCTCAGAACATATATTCTTCTAATGTCGCTCAGGCGGCAATGAATTTAGCCATAGATGCTGGAATGAAGCCGGCAAACGCACAGATTATCGGGTATATGGTGCAGGGTGGAGTTAACGCAAAGCTTTCAGGTTCTACGTTTACTCCAGGGGCTTTAAAGGGCGCAGCCACCGGTTATTTTTCAACTGTGGCCTATAGGGCGCTAAAGCATACAGAGCTATTTACAAACAGTAACCTTCGCCCTATCGGCCAGTCGGTAGTTTCCATATTGGGTAGTTCGGCAGCATACATAACTTTCTCAGTCGGCAATAATCTCCTTAACGGAAAGAGCTTGGGGACTTCTATCGCAGATGTGTTCAGGACAAGAACAATTAAGGTTGAGAATAACGACACACTAGATTCCATAATAAAGAATAATAACATCAGCGCGGCTCAGCTTCAGGCGCTTAACCCGACTATAAACTTGAGTAACTTGAATAATATGGTTGGCCAGACGCTTCTTGTTTCCGGCGATTGGACGCAGTTTAGAGGTTATCTCATCAGCCAAAGTATAGGAACTTCTTTTGAATATATCGCTGCTAAGAACGGAATCAATCCTGATTATGCCCGTATATTAAGCGCGCCAATAGAAACATATATTTCCGGCGGAAAAACCAGAGACCAAATATGGAGCGGTATATTAAAAGGAGCCGCTTCAGTTGCTTTGACTGCCATTGGCGGAGATTATAATGATACAACCGGAAAGAATAAATGGGGATTAACCGCTACGCAGATGCACGCTTTGACTTATACAGGATTTACTTTGGTGCAGGGCGGGTTATCAGCAGCCGGAGTAACAGCGGATAACTTCATGCCTAAGGGTTATCCTGAAGACTTGAAGCAGAGAAAAGATGCAGGTGATATGGAAGCCGCGCGCCAGTATGAATTTGCGACGCAGCGTGGATTCTTAAATGGCGTAATGAGCAACCTTTATTCTCTTAGAAATAATATTGATATGGGTGAGTATGGTAATGGTGGATGGAATGATTTCCAAGCCTTGGAAAAACAGGCGCAGTTTAACGGCATTGCTAATTTCTACTCCAATGCCGATTATATGATATCGCAGGCAAAACAGCAGGGCAACTACACTTCCTGGAAACAATTCGTAAAGGACGGCTATGTATCTTCATTGTTCCCGTCACTGGCATACTCGATTACACAATATATGTCTTCAGCTTTACACACGACCAATACAAATCTTTTGGCCTCAGCAGCAGGCAGCCTGTTGTCTCTTATCCCTACACCGCATATTACAAGGCAGAGCAGGATAAATAGAGATTTGGCCAAAATGATGAATCAGCAGGAAGCGGGACAGTGGCAGCCTACCCCAGACTTATTAAGCTCCCCGGATTTAAAAGAATATTCTATTTTTGGCGACGCGATATTGGACGTTATAGATAGCAATGGTAAATACGACTCGAGTAAAATTTATCCAATCACCAATAATGGAGAGACTAAATATTACGTCTGGAGAGGAAAAGATGGTTCAGAGCCATGGAAAATACTGCCTTCAGCCGGTAATGAAGCAGGCGAATCAGCACCTATTGTGCCGCAAAGCATTGTTCCGGGAAAAGTAGCGCAGACACAAATACCTAATAATATAGAGCAGGCTATAGCCCCAGCCATAACCAACACTGCCACAGATGATTATCTTGAAGCGGGAGAAATTAAGCCACTCGTAGATTATTTTACGTCCAATC
>JAQTPJ010000052.1 GCA_028712915.1 Candidatus Omnitrophota bacterium | reverse complement strand
CCCGGCGCTGCCTCTTTCTTTTTTGGCGATTAAGCCGCTGCATTTGCCTTCTACAACACAAAGCAGTTTATTGGCGTCTGAAATAGCGACGCTGCAGACATAACGCGCCTGCCTCTTTTTCAAAGGCCTATTCTCTAATTCTTTGAGCAGCTTTTTGTTGTTTTTATCGTCTGTCGCGCCTTTGCCGGAATACCTCGAAGAATAAACGCCCGGACGATTACCTAAGGCATTCACCTCCAGGCCCGAATCTTCTCCTAATGTTAATTTCTTAAGGTATTGCGCGATTGTGGCGGATTTTTTTATGGCATTTTCCTGGAAGGTTAAGCCATCCTCGACGATTTTAGGAAGGTTTTTGTAATCGGCCAAAGAAGTTACTTTGATGCCCAGGCCTTTGAGCATGTATTTTATTTCTTTGAGTTTCTTTTTGTTGCGGGTAGCAACTACTAATTCCATTTTACTTTATCTAAAATATTGTTTTAACAAAGCGGCTGACAAGCGTTGTGATTTGAACCGCACGTAAAAAATCCGAGCGAGCATGGTCGAGCTCGCTATAAAAATATTGGCGAGGAGCAAGGATTTTTTCCGAGCGAAGTCCCGCCGCGCTGGGGCGGGACGAGCGGTGCGGTGAAAACACAACCTTGGAAGCCTATCTCACAAAATATGCACGATTATAAATCCAGATACTTTGCCACGCATTCTTTCTGTATATCCACCAGCTGGCTTATGCCTTTTTCCGCCAGCGCCAGCATCTTATCCATCTGGGCCCTGCTAAACGGCTGACGTTCAGCTGTCCCCTGGATTTCCACCAACTCTCCCTTGCCTGTCATAACTATGTTCATATCCACTTCTGCCTTGGAGTCTTCTTCGTAATTCAAATCTAAAAGCAAGTTCCCGTCTACAATCCCTACGCTCGTTGCCGCCACGTAATCTTTTACGGGCATGCCTTTGATAAGGCCGTTCTTTTTTATTTTATACAGGGCGTCGACTAAGGCGATAAAACTTCCGGTAATGCTTGCTGTGCGCGTGCCGCCGTCCGCCTGGATTACGTCGCAGTCAATCCATATTGTGCGCTCGCCAAGCCTCGTTGTATCCACTACCGCCCGCAGGCTTCTTCCAATTAAACGCTGTATCTCATAACTCCTGCCCGAGCTTTTCTCGCGCTGGATTCTCTTCTGGCACGAACGCGGTATCATCGCGTATTCCGCGGTTATCCATCCGCTAAGGGAACCTTTCAAAAACTGCGGGACGCTTTCTTCCACGCTGGCAGTACATATTACCCGCGTATTACCTAATTCAATAAGGCAGGAACCTTCGGCGTATTTAATATAATTCCTGGTAATATTTGCTTTACGTAATTTATCCAACCCGCGCATATCACTTCTTGCCATAAACCGACGCTCCTTTCATATCGATACCAACTACTAGAGGAAAATCCTTTACTTCTAATTTCCTGACCGCCTCAGGGCCTAAATCTTTGTAGGCGACTATTTTTGCGCTTTTGACTTTTTCCGCAATTAGCGCTCCGCATCCGGCCGGCGCCAAAAAATACACTGCTCCGTATTTCCTAACCGCTTTTATGACTTCTTCTGAACGGCCGCCTTTGCCAATCATCGCTGTTAATCCTTTTTTAAGCAAGGCGGGCGTAAACTTATCCATCCTCGAACTCGTAGTCGGACCACAAGAGCCGATGACTTTACCCTTGGGCGTATTTGTGGGTCCGCAATAATAAATAACCTCGCCTTTTAACCCAAAGGGCAATTTAGCTCCCTTTTTGATCGCCTCTGCAAATCTTTTATGCGCCTGGTCTCTGGCGGTATAAATAGTTCCGCTAAGCAAAACATTTTCTCCTGCCTTGAGATTCTTTATGCCTTCTCTTGTTAATGGTGTTTTTATTCTCTTCATACTATCCCTATAATAATGCAGCCGCGCTTCTTAAGGCATGGCAAGAAATATTCACCGCTACGGGCAATCCCGCGATATGCGTGGGTTGGGTTTCTATATTTACAGCCAGAGCGGTTATTTTTCCGCCTAAACCCATTGGCCCGATATTTAGTTTGTTAATTTCTTTTAATAAATCCTTTTCTAATTTACTTTCGTAACTCGTAACTGGTAACTCGTAACTGGTAACTTTTTTAAGCAGCGCCTTTTTTGCCAACAGGCACGCGTAATCCGCTGTGCCGCCTATGCCCACGCCTACGATATACGGCGGGCAGGCGTCCGGACCGGCATCCCTAACCGCAGCGACTATGAATTCCTTTATTTCAGCGATATCAACGGTAGGATTAAACATTTTCAGCCTGCTTTTATTTTCGCAACCAAAACCCTTTGGCAAAACTGTTATCTTCAGCCTACTGCCGCTTACCAGGTCAGTATGGATAATTCCGGGAGAAAAAACCTGTTTTCCTTTCCTGCATACAGGATCCGTTACTATGGAATTACGCAAACCCGCCTTCTTATAACCTGCCTCAATGCCTTTTTGAACCGCCTTATTTAGATCCACGCCCGTAAATTGAATACCCTGCCCTATTTCCAGGAATACGACGGGTAAACCTGTATCCTGGCAGATTGCAATATTATTTCTTTTGGCAATCGAGGCGTTTTTTATAATATCCCTTATGAAATTCTTTGCCCTGGGATTTGTTTCCCTGCGGCAGGCTGATTTAAGCGCGGCCAGAACATCTTTTCGTAAATTTATATTTGCCTCGATGCAAAGCCTGCTGACCGCTTTCGTTACGGTGCTTGTCCTAATTATTTTCATTGCTGATTCTCCTCCCCGCTCTTACGAACGGGGTATCCATTATAATATTTCCCGCACGTGAGTGCGGGGTTAAACTATCTACATTTGTATATTCTGGAAACTGTTGTTTTTATCCCGCCGCGGACATTCATTTCTATTTCAATCCTGGCAAAACGCGGCTTGCAGGCCTTTACAAAATCATCCAGGATTTTATTAGTCAGGTGCTCGTGAAAAATACCGACGCTGCGAAAAGAATGCAAGTACAGTTTAAAAGACTTCAACTCCACGCAAAACCTGTTGGGCATATACTGAATCATGATGTTGGCAAAGTCCGGCAGCCCTGTCTTTGGGCAGATGCAGGTCAATTCATTAGTCTCCAGGCAAACCATCTCTTCTTTATCCGGATATTGATTCTGCCAAACATCAATCTTGGGAGTTTTAATATTGCGTATATTCTTTTGCAAGCCTTCGTAGGAAGTTTTCTTTTTCACTATTTTACTCCTATCGCCTTATGCAGCTGCGGTATTGACCTTACGTCTGAAAGGTGCTGCCTGCAGTATTTTTTAAATTCGTGTAATTTAGCGGCGAGTTCCGCGCCTAATTGCTGCGAATTGGGCTGCAAAACAATAGTCAGCTTGGGATTTATCCCCGAGACCAGTTTTATAGCCTGCTTTAAATCATCTAATGTGGTATTAATGCAAACTATTATTTTCACAAATACGTCTTTATTCGCGGCGGCCTTTAAAAACTCCTCGTGTTCGCGCCAGAAACCTTTTTGCCCGGTGGAACTCGGTAACTTTATATCCATAGCAATCACATCAACATTATCCATCACATCAAAGAACTCGTTATGCAACACTCCGTTAGTCTCAAGGTAAACCTTAAAGCCTCGCCTCTTTAACATAGGGAGAAAATCCAGCAGAAAATCCCTTTCCAGTAACGGCTCGCCGCCCGTGAGCGAAACTGTTTTTATATCCCTGCCCGAGATAACCCGTTTTAATTCATCCAGCAATTCCTCGCAGCTATATTGTTTGAAATCGGATATTTTCGTGTCGCAAAAACCGCAATTTAAATTACAGCCGTAGAACCTTATGAAACACTGCGGCTCAGAAATATATTTTCCTTCGCCTTGGATACTTACGAATACGTCATTAATTTTTGCTTTAGGCATTTTATATAGCGGGGTCCTTTATGTTGGCCTGTTTAAAACCTTTGCTGCGCAGCCTGCAGCTGTCGCATGCGCCGCAGGGTTTTCCTGTTCCGCGATAACAAGACCAGGTTAATTCCAAAGGAACCTTGATTTTCTTGGCCAATAAAACTATTTCTTTCTTTGTTTTATTAATCAACGGCGTATGTATCTTTATTGCCTTGCCTTCTACTCCGGTTTTCGTAGCCAACCTGCTAAGCTTATTAAAAACCTTATAATATCCCGGACGGCAATCAGGATAACCCGAGAAATCGACCGCGTTCGCGCCTATGAATATATCCCTCGCGCCTATTGTCTCGGCGAAAGACAAAGCGAAACTTAAGAATATCGTGTTTCTGCCGGCGACATACGTAACAGGAATTCCCGACGCTCCGCGTTTAGGAATGGATATCCTTTTATCTAAAAGAGCCGAGCCTTTCCAGGGCAGTTTAATCTTTATGATTTGATATTTACAGCCTGCCCTCCTGGCAATGCTTACAGCAGATTTTATCTCTTTTCTATGCCTCTGGCCGTAATCGAATGTCAGGCAATAAACCTCGTAGCCCTTTTTCTTGGCGTAGAATAATGTAGTTGCCGAATCCAAACCACCGGAAAGTAGGGTTACTGCCTTCTTCATCTTAAGCGGAATAAGTGGCTTTGCTGTCCTGGCTTTCCCAGACGCTGACGCTTTTTAACGCAACCGATTCTTTTTTAACAAGCGGGCTGATTTTATTGAAGATGTATTTCGCTATGTTCTCAGAAGTAGGATTGACTTTCTTAAAATAAGCTATGTCATTAAGGTATGTGTGGTCTAAATCTTTTATAGACTTATGCACAATTTCCTTTAGTTTCTTAAAATCCATAACCATTCCGATTTTATCTAATTTTTTGGAAAAGACAATCACCTCTACCTGCCAATTATGCCCGTGCAGGGATTCACACTTTCCTTTATAACCCCTGAGGTTATGGGCAGAACTAAAATCTTCTTTTACGGAAATCTTAAACACAATTCACCTTATAAACTTTGTTTAATTTATAACCCAGAAAACGCTGCGCCAGGCCCCTGAAGTTATCCGGCTCGTCGCTGACATAGAATTCGCGCGATGGCTTTTTCTCCTGCGAACAGGAACAATCCTCATCTAAAATCTGTTTTACCTCGCAGGCCACCTGCTTTGCGGAATCTATCAGCGTAACGCCTTTGCCTAAAACTTTATTGATGGCGCTTTTCAATAAAGGATAATGCGTACAGCCTAAAATCAACGTATCTATTTTATATTTTCTGAACGGCTCAAGGTATTTCCTGGCCACGTCAAAAGTCACTTTATCGTTTAGCCATCCTTCTTCAGCCAACGGCACAAACAAAGGGCAGGCAGCGCTGAATACCTTTATTTTAGGGTTGAGCGCCTTTATTTCTTTGGTGTAGGACTGGCTGTTTACCGTCGCGCGCGTGGCAATTACGCCTATGCGCTTGTTTTTGGTAATCGCTACCGCCTCTTTTACTCCCGGCAGGATAACTCCGATTATGGGAACCTTAAAATGCCTTTTGATTTGCGGCAAGGCAATACTCGAAGCTGTATTACAGGCAACCACCACGAGCTTTACGTTTTTCTTTAACAAAAATAAAATGTTTTCCAGGGAAAATTTCCTGATTGTCTCAGCTGATTTCGTGCCATAAGGCACTCTTGCTGTATCTCCGAAATAGACAATGCTTTCTCTTGGCAAAAGGCGCATCAGTTCTTTTACCACGGTTAAACCTCCTACCCCTGAATCAAATACTCCAATTGGCTTATTCATAAATCTCTCTGCCTAAAAGTGAATGTATCTTTTAAAAGTATCCAACCTTCTATTAACTTCTTTCATGGTTAATCTGGCTGTGGTATCCAAACCAAAACCTTCCACGTTAAAAGAAGCGATTACCGTAGCATAAGCCAAAGCCTTCCTTATGTTAGGCTCATTGACCTTATCTACCTTGGCTAAATAACCCATAAACCCGCCGGCAAATGTATCGCCTGCGCCTGTAGGGTCGACAACCTTTGCCACAGGATAACCCGGCAAAGAAAAAATAAATTTATCGCAGTAAAATATAACGCCGTGCTCTCCCTTTTTTATCACGACCATTTTTGGGCCGAAAGAACGCAGCCTCTTCGCCGCCTTAATCAGATTATCCTCACCGGAAAGCTCTCTTGACTCGGCGTCATTGGCTACATAGATATCCACTTTCTTTAAAAGCCTTAACAACGACTTCTTTTGGTGTTTAATCCAGTAATTCATGCTGTCCAAGCCCACTAACCTTGGATTT
>JAQTPJ010000051.1 GCA_028712915.1 Candidatus Omnitrophota bacterium | reverse complement strand
TTGTTGTCTTCGCCTTTGATGGAAAAAGTCGAAATGCCGTAATCTTTCACCAATGAAGCGGCCACGTCGTCCTGTGTAGACAAAGGATTGGAAGCGCACAGGGCAATGCTGGCCCCTCCTGATTTTAAGGCAAGCATCAAAGCCGCTGTCTCCGTCGTAACGTGCAAACAGCATGCAAGCCTGGTATTTTTTAACGGCTTCTCCTTCTCAAAGCGCTTGCGAATCAAATTTAACACGGGCATATTATTCATCGCCCATTCAATGCGAAGCTTTCCTTTTTTAGCTAAACTGATATTTTTGATGTCATATTTCATTACATTTCCTTTCCATTCTCTTTCATCCCCATGCTTACGCATGGGGAATTCTTTCGAATTGTCACTTGAATATTCCCCACACGTAATTGTGGGGTAAAAATCATTATTTCTTCGCCTTCTTTTTTAGCACATCAACCATATCTAATCTTTCCCAACTAAACTCATGCTCAGTTCTGCCGAAGTGCCCATAACAGGCTGTCTTTTGGAAAATAGGCCTGAGTAAATCCAACTTTTTAATTATCCCCCTTGGGGTCAAATCAAAACTATCCAGGATAATTTTCAAAATTTTCTCCTCGGATATCTTCGCCGTCCCGAATGTATCCACCATAACAGATACCGGCTCTGCCTTGCCAATTACATAGGCAAGCTGTATCATGCACTTCTTTGCCAATCCCGCTGCCACTACGTTTTTTGCAACATAGCGCGCCATATAAGTGGCTGAACGGTCTACCTTTGTGGGGTCTTTCCCGGAAAAAGCTCCGCCGCCGTGAGAAATCACGCCGCCGTAAGTATCAACGACTATTTTCCTGCCGGTCATACCCGTATCAGATTGCGGACCGCCGACTATAAATTTACCGGTTTCATTAATATAGTATACCGTGTCCTTCGTGGTCCATCCTTTTAAGATCGGATCAGCTATATATTTGATTATCTCCTTTTTGGATTCAGGAGTAATAAAATCCCCTGATTTGTCTAAAATCTCATCCGTGTGCTGGCAGGCCAACACTACGCTGACGACTTTTTCCGGCTTGTCATTTTTATACCTTAAGGTTACCTGCGATTTGCAATCCGGCCCTAAATATTTCAATATGCCTTTTCTTCTCACGTCGGCAATGCGCTTTACCAGTTTATGTGAAAGAATTATGGGAAGCGGCATATAAACATCTGTGTCGTCGCAGGCATAACCAATCATAACACCCTGGTCTCCGGCGCCGCCCCTATCAACTCCCTGCGCAATATCAGGCGACTGTGAATGTATCGTATTGATTATCGCGCATGTCTCATAATTGAATCCGTATTTTGGATCTGTGTAACCTATATCCTTGACAACTTTTCTTGCCAGATTTATAACATCCACATAGGCGTTGGTCGTGATTTCGCCGCCTATAATAAGCAGGCCCATGGTTACGTATGTCTCGCAGGCAACCCTTCCTTTTGAATCCTGGCGCAATACTTCATCCAATACAGCGTCAGAAATCTGGTCGCACAATTTATCAGGATGACCTTCGCCTACTGATTCTGACGTTATAAGTTTCACATGCGTTTTGTCCATTTTGACTCCTCCTATACTATCGTTATTGAGTTATGTTTCAGCTAACTTATTTATTTTTCTTCGAAAAATATCTCTGCGCCTTATGATATGCGTCTAATTGGCCTATGTCCCACCACGCTCCTGAAAATTTAAAACCATAAAGGCTTCTCTTTATCATCAGCCATTTTATATAATCGCCTGCTCTATCCGTATCCCTGCCGAGATCCTTAATATACTCCCTAAAATACGCCAGCGTCTCCTTGGGAAAATAATACATACACATTGCCACTATGGCAGATTGCGGCCTTCTGGGCTTTTCCTTAAATTCCAGGACTCTATTGTTTTTCTCAAGCTTTACTACGCCGTACCTGCTGGCCATGGACCTGCTTTTTAAGTCGTAAACCCCTATGGAAATAGACGGGGATTTATTCTTTGCGAAATTCACAAAACCGGGGAGCCTGCCTTCGAAAATATTGTCGCCGCCGATTACCAAAACATCATTAGTAATTTTTCTTTTCCTGATAGCGTAATATATATCGCCTACAGCCCCTAACTTATGGGCATCAGTCCTTGTCTTGTCGTTAACGATCGTTACTTTCTTTTTAATCCTGAGTTTTTTCTTCCACTTAATATAGTCGCCGAAGAACTTCTCATTGGTAACAACTATAATTTCCTTAGCGGCCTCTATATCTTTTAGCTGATGTATGGAAAAATCTATTATCGCCCTTTTGTCAATCTTAAGCAGGGGTTTAGATGCATCTAAGGTAATAGGATAAAGCCTTGTGGCGTATCCCCCCGCGAGGATAATGGCGCTGAAATTACTTTTTGAAGACATTATTGTATCGGTACTTATCGGGATTATTCAGAAAATCAATATTTTTTAAGTCTTTTATCAAAGAATACATGGGCACCCCTGTTTTCAACCCAAATTCTCTAATCTCATCGTTAGGCACAAGAAAAGCTATATCCGGCACTTGAGTAAAAAAGTTATTCTTGCTCCACTCGATATTTTTATCTTTAGAAAAAGCGTAATAGGCCGCGCCTTTTGATTCCTTGTATAAATCGTATTCTGAGCTAAACTCAGAGCTCACCCAATTAGAAGTAATCAATGGTTTATTGCCTGAGTTTATCAATATGTGGCCGAAATGCGGCAGACAAACAATTTTTTGCCCCTGCTTTGCCCTTACCACAATTACCTCTTCTATCTTCCTGAAATCATTTTTATTGTAGCGCTGCTGCAAACATAACGCCTCGCCGTAAACAACTTCGTAAAGCTCGGGGTAGCTCTTGGGATGATAATGCCCTGCTGTTTTCATTAATTCATTGCCCAGCATATCCGGCTTTATTATCGTTATATCAAACCTTAATTTGTGCTGCTTTATGACGGCGTCGTCTTTTATTGCATGGATATTCCTGTACATATAATAAAGTTCCTCGGGCCCAGAGACAGATTCATCCGCCAGGACTTCTTTCATCTGTTCAATGGTGCGCACCGCGGGCTCTCTTTCCGTGACGCCCTCGTTAAAACTTAAACTGCATTTGTTCTCGTCAAACTTAATATCCAACCCTACAAAATTAATCAAATCAATCATAAGCTGCTCCTTTTACGACTTTAAATAAAATTTCGGCAATATCCTGTGCAATTGCTCCTTTGCGAATTTCTCTACTTCTTTGCTCTCGGATAAATCTAATGCTTTGTGCGCTATATCCTGGGCATCTTTAAAATTAACCAACCTAATTATCTGTTTTATCCGGGAAACAGCGATAGCCGGCATACTGAATTCGTCC
This sequence comes from Candidatus Omnitrophota bacterium, assembly GCA_028712915.1. Classification (GTDB taxonomy): domain Bacteria; phylum Omnitrophota; class Gorgyraeia; order Velamenicoccales; family JABMQK01; genus JAQTPJ01. Next base: position 2,909 of record JAQTPJ010000051.1, on the reverse strand, counting down.
AGGCCCAACCCCAATAAAAGCAGGGCAAACGCCGGTTCACCGGACATTTCACCGCACATCCCTACGTTTATACCTGCCTTATGGCCTGCCTCGATAATACTCTTTATCAGTCTCAACACTGCCGGATGCGTCGGCTCATAGAGGTAAGCTACTTTTTCGTTTGTCCTATCTACGGCCAGAGAATATTGAATCAAATCATTTGTTCCTATACTAAAAAACGCCGCCTCTTTTGCCAATATATCGCATGTCAAGGCCGCCGAAGGCACTTCTATCATTACCCCTACCTTAAGCCCCTCGTCGTAGGCGATCTTTCTTGCGCGCAATTCCTTCTTTGATTCCTCCAGCAATTTATTTGCCTGCTTTAACTCCTCTACCCCTGAAATCATCGGGTACATAATCTTTAAGTTGCCGTATTGGGACGCCCGTAAAATAGCCCTTAGCTGCGTCTTAAATATATCCGGCCTGGCCAAGCAGAAACGTATGGCGCGCCAGCCCAAAAACGGAGTCATATCATGAGGAATCTGCAGCTGCGAAAGAAACTTATCTCCTCCCAAGTCAAGCGTCCTAATAATTACAGATTCCGGCTTTATTTCCTCAGCCACATATTTATATGCCTCGAACTGTTCATCCTCGGAAGGCAGATCTTTCCTGTTCATATAAAAGAACTCTGTGCGGTAAAGCCCGATACTGTGTACGCCGTGTTCTTTTACCGACGGGATTTCCTGGGGCAATTCTATATTTGCCGCTAATTTCACCTGGCGGCCATCCAGGGTCATTGCCGGTAGATCTTTTAAAGTAATATATATCTTGCTTAAATCCCTTATCTTCTCCTTCTTGCGTTCATATTTACCCAAGGTTTCCTGCTTGGGGTTTATAATTACAAGCCCGGAATTGCCGTCTATAATCAAGGGATCTCCCTCTTTTACCTGCTGCGTGGCTGTTTCCAAACCTACGACCGCGGGTATTTCCAGGGACTTTGCCATAATTGCCGTATGAGAAGTCTTGCCTCCTATATCGGTGACAAAACCGATTACGCTTTTATGATACATCATTGCCGTATCCGACGGAGAAAGGTCATGCGCTACAACAACCACGGGATTATTTAATTCCTCAAAACCCATGTGTTTCTTGCCTAAAAGGTTCCTCAATACGCGCTTACCTACATCGTTTATATCGCTGATTCTCTCCCTGAGGTATTCATCCTCTACTTTGGCAAATACATCGGCATACCTTTTTAATACTTCGGAGAATATATAGTCTATGGCGATCTTTTCCTTCTTCACCCGGGAGATTACTTCTTCTATAAGCATACGGTCTTCAAGCACCAAAAGATGCGCATCGAAAATTTCCGCATGCTCTGTACCCATGCCTTTGGCGACTTTTTCCTGCAGGCTTAGAATTTCTTTACGCGTCTTAATAAGCGCTTCCTCAAAACGCAATATCTCCGTCGGTATATTCTCTTCTGAGATAGAGCTTTTTTGCACAAGGTAGTCTTCGCCGCCCAAAAGATGCGCCTTGCCTACTTTTATGCCGGGCGCTGCCGGAATCCCCCTTAAAATAATCTCATTCACCTTCACTGAGCAACTCCTCTAAAGCCTCCAAGGCTTGTTTCGCATCATCGCCTTCTGCGGTGATTAAAATTTCACTATCTTTCTCTGCTGCCAGCATAAGTATGCCCATAATAGATTTACCGTTAACATCTTGCTCGTCTTTGGATACGGTTATAGTAGAATTAAATTTATTAGCCAATTGCACAAATAAAGCGGCCGGCCTTGCGTGCAGGCCCTGTTTATTCTTAATCTTAATTTTCTTCTTTATGACGGAAAAACTCATATTAAGATAACTTTACTCCCAGATTTGCCCTGAACTGGCCGTTCTGATCCAAAGAAACCTTCCAATTAAAAAATACGCATAACTCCTGGTACATCTTTTCTATGCCTAATTCGGAATCTGATATTGTTTCCACAGGAAAAGTCCATACCCTGGCTAAAGGGTTTATAGAATACTCCAGCCTTATATCTTTCCAGAGGTCGTTAATAACAAAATTGGAAACTTTCTTTTCCTCATTAGCCGCTTCGCATAATTCAGAATCATATAAAGATAAATTGAATTCCGTGCCAAATATAAAATCTATCTTCTTTATGCCAAAATTCTCCAAACAATACTCTACGGATATCAAATTATTCTCTACCGTAACTATCTTCGTTATCTTTACGAGGCATAAATCGATAATTTCCTTGCGGGAAAACTCCAATACCTTTTTATTGCCTGCTGTCTTATCCGCAAACTCGTATGAAGAATTTGCCGAGTTTGCTACCTCCGTGAATCTGCCTTCATAAAAATCTTCTAAATTAGTCTTTGTGTCCAAAAGGTAATCTCTTAAGCTATAGCGGGGATACTTGTCGTAAAATAAAACCCTGTCCAAGTCAGAACCTTTAACTACATTATGCTCGTGGATACTCTTTATCCCTTCGCCGTGGCTGTCTTTCTCAAAAGATTGCTGCATAACCTTCTCTTTTAGCCGTCGATGATAATGTTCGAACCTGCGCGCTATCGTATTTGTCAAATTAAAACATCTTGGCTTATCGTCCCATTCAGAAATTGTCGCCCCCTCTTCAGGCCTAAAATACAACCTCATCCTCTTGGTGGATACTATCAATTCGTTCCTGCCGTCTTTATCAAAATCACACTGGATAACTTTTTCTTTGCTTTTTTCTCTCTCCTCAATCAGGTTTTCTGCTTTTATAAGATTCTCGTAAACTCCGCAACGCAGGTGGCTAAGGTATAGCCCCCCGAAAATACCGTGCCAGTAAGCATCATTAAACTGGCCCATATATAAATATTTCTTTGCCGAACTCAGGTTTTCCGAAGACGTAATTTGTTTAGCCTCTAGATCTGCGAGCCTGCAG
>JAQTPJ010000050.1 GCA_028712915.1 Candidatus Omnitrophota bacterium | reverse complement strand
ACCACTAAGGCAAAGAAATCCATTCAGGGGGTGAAAAAGTGGCAGAAATAAATGAAGTTTTAGATACTGGCTATGGCAATGGCTCTGGCTATGGCTCTGGCTCTGGCTCTGGCTATGGCAATGGCTATGGCGATGGCTCTGGCTCTGGCTATGGCTATGGCAATGGCTATGGCTGATATTCTTGGGCGGGCAACCGCCCTTGTCTTTATAAATATGATGGCGAAAAAGGAGGGGCGAGGGAATGATTGATTTAAGATCAGGCGATTGTTTGGAAGTGGTGAAAACGATACCAGATAATTCGGTGGATTTGGTATTAACCGACCCTCCTTATGGTATTGGAATAGCAGATTGGGATAAAAAAGATTACTATGATTTTCTATTCAAAGAAAGTATGCGAGTATTAAAAAATGGTTGCTATGCTTTTATATTTTCTACAAAGAAAAATTTAAAACGCCCTGAATTTAAGCACGATATTTATGCAGTAATTAAAAACTTTTCACAATATAGACAGCATTTGGGTATGATAGATGCTTGGTATCCTATAATTTATTTTGTGAAAGGTAAGCCAAGAAAATTGCAACAAAAAAGGAATTGGATTTTAATGAACACCGCAAATACTTCCCGAAATAAGGATAACCCTAAAACTGGGAGTAAACATAGAACGCCTAAAAATATGGAACTTATGAAACATTTAGTTGAGTGTCATTCTAGCGTGGGTGATACAGTAATTGACCCATTTATGGGTGAAGGTTCTACGGGTTTAGCTTGTAAACAATTAAATCGAAACTTCATCGGTATAGAAATATCGCCCGAATACTTTAAAATCTCCGAAAGAAGAATAAATCAAACAATGGAAAATTTACTTTAACCACTAACCGAGGGAGGGATGGGAGATGGGTGATTTTAAAAAAGAATTGGAACAACTAATAAATCGTTATTGCAAGGAAAACGATAGTAATACCCCTGATTTTATTCTTGCGGAGTATTTACAAGATTGCCTAAATAGTTTTAATCAGGCAACTCAAATGCGGGAAACTTGGTATGGCAGAAATGCTTGTCCAACAATATCAGATAATAAGGAGGTCTAAATGGACGAGATTAGGGTAAGGGAAGCGATTGAGTTTTTTAATAAGTTAAATGAAGCAAGTTTAGGACCGCATTTAAAAGTATTGGTTGATACTGCCCAATCCGTCATTTCCGTTTCGAAAGAGTTGCCGGAAGAAAAGAATATTGAACATAGTCAAGGTTGTATGGGGGATTGTTCAGGATGTTTTGGGATAGAGTTTAATAAAGCTCGTTCCCTCTGCCTCCCCATCGTAGCCAAGTTGAAGATGGATTTGGAACAGACAAGAGTGCAATTAGCCGCTTGTGGTGTTGTAGCTTTAGGTTATGCAACAGGCAAGAATGAAGTAAAAAAGGGCGATTATGGATGGTCAGCTTCATTTCAGGACTGCCAAGACTTATGGGATAAATATTTAAAATTGCAATCCGTCCTTGCGGAGAAAGAGAAGGAAGTATCTGAAGCAAATGGCAATACTCATAAATGCCAACTTCTTTTAGAGGAGAAAGATAAGAAGATAAGCGAGTTGGAAGATAAGCTAAAGAAGAAAGTAATTGTCTTGGCTGGAACTCCAGGATATGAAATATTAACCTTACGGGCTGAACTCTCCCAGATGAAAGAAAGAGCGAGCGTGGAGAAACTGATTAAAGTCGCAGATGAGTCTTTAGGTTATAACGGTATTGGAACTTGTATGACTTCGGAACAGATAAATAAAGTATTCAGAGCAATCGCAGAGATGATAAACCCGAAGAAAGGATAAATGAGAATAGCCCGTGTATTCGCCAGAAAAACTAATATGTCGCCGACCGATCAGGAGGAGTGTCCCCCCAAAAAAAAACAAAAAAAAGATTGACTTTTTTTTTGCAAATGATAAAATTGTTTTATGATTAAATGTAAAGTAGATGGATGTAAAGAAGACACACACGCCCGGGGGTATTGCAAGAAACACTACCAAAGGCAATATCACGGCATAGCATTTAATCGTGCTTGGGGTAACAAAAAAAGTCTTAATCCTCGGTGGAATAATGGTGCTTCAGAATATCCAGGACATTATATATTTAAAAAGAACAGACTTTTGGTTATGCAAAGAGCGAAAGGAAGATGTGAAATATGCGGCAATATCGGAGAACAAGTGCATCATAAGGACGGGTTAAAGACAAATCATTCTTTGGCAAATTTAATCCTTCTGTGTTTAAAATGCCATGGTATAATCCACCAAGGGCATGTTAAAAAGACATCTAAATTCATTAGATTGTATGGTGGAACATTGGCACAATTGTCGGATAAATTAAAAGTTAGTATGTCTATAATTTATGGTTGGCACAAAGAAAATAAATTATTTAAGGTTCTCGAGGGGAAATAATAATATATTAAATTAACCTGGGGAGTTAAAATGAGGATACCGATGATGATAGATACCAAAAAAAGTAAGCCGAGCGAGATCACAGCCCGGCTTTTTCTATGCCCCGAGCCTTGCGCGTCCCATCCCAGTGGGAAGGTGTCCTCAGCGCGTGAGGCCGGGGTCTTTTTATTTTAGGAGCAATTAATGGCACGCAAAAGACAGATTGATCCAATATATCCCCTGCAACAAGAAATCGCCCAATTATCAATACCTGCCCGCTATTTTTATATCCTAAGTTGGTGTCATATGGACGATGCCACAGGCGTTATGCCATATGATATATTTATGCTTAAAGGACAAATATTCCCGGCCGACGATATAGATGTGGTAAAGATCATAGAAGAAATAATAGGACAACGACGGTACTTCCCATTCAAAACAGAAGATGGCAAGCAATGGCTATGGTGTCCCACGATGCCTAAAAACCAAATAATAAACCATCCATCGCGGTCAAAATACCCAGCCCCTCCAACAGCACTACGTGAGTGCTACCGTAGTGGTAATGTAGCACTACCTCTGAGTAGAGTAGAATTGAGTAGAGTAGAATTGAATAAACCCGGTCAGCCCTATTGGGCTGGTTATGATATAAATATCCAAGAACAGATGAAAGAAATAGCAAAGGACTTTAATATATACCAATTCCTGGGGAAATTGAAGAAAGATAAAAAAATCATAGAAGTTCCTTCAGAAGTTATTAACAGGATATGCACAAGTTGGGAAAAAAACAAAGCAGGGGTAAAAGATAAGTGGCCATGGTTTATAAAAGCAATTAGTCGGGAATGGGAATCCTGGAACGCAGAACAGAACATAAGAAAACACCAGATCATTAAAGAAGCACCAATACCCAAAACAATCCAACAGATCATAGCAGGAATGGGTAAATGACAAACAAGGACGCGGTTTATATTATCCAGGCGATCTACCAAACCGGGTATAAATTAACTCCCTGGGAAGATACTTTTTTGAAAGACATGCTGGGTCGCCAAGCATACACTTATAATATGGACAAAAAGATAATGGATATCTATGAAAAAGCCACAGGCGGCGGAAAATATCAACGCCGGGAAATTATTGGGGGAAAGAAATGCTGATCGCTGAATTTTTTATTCCTGTTATTCCTACAGCCAAAGGTCGTCCGCGATTTTTTCGGCGAGGTAATTTTGTGGGGACATATACCCCCAAAAAAACAGCTGGATATGAGCAGGAAATATTTGTAGCTGCAAACCGATATGCCAGAGAAAACCATATATCTTCTTGTTATGAAGGACCGATCGCCGCAGAACTTGTTTTTTATCTTCCTCGGCCGAAAAGTCACAACCAAAAACAACGATCAAGGCAATGGCATATTATCAAGCCTGATACTGATAATTTAATTAAGGCGGTTTATGATGCAATAAATGGTATTTTTTTTAAAGATGATAGTCAGGTGTGTTCTGAAAAAGCAATAAAAATATACGCTACCGATACGCAAAGCCCAGGGGTGTTTTTGCGATTGGAAAAGTTATAATAAAAAAGGGGGGATAAGAATGGCGTTTGAATTGGCACCGGAGAAACAAGAGCAACTGGAAAGTATGGTTAAGAACGGCAGTAAGAACAAACAGATCGAGGAGAGGGATAACAATGGCGAGAGGTAAACAGATTAAAACGCTTGAACAAATCAACACGCTGGCATTAAACCGCAAATCGGTCACTTGGGGATTAAATCGTAGGAGCCCCGCTGCGTGGGTGATAAGTATGCAAGCACGATCTGTTCTGTTGTTAATTAATTCCGGCTTATACGAATACAAGAAAGACCCTATCGCTGGGGAGCGATTATCCCGAGGTGATCTTGTTAAATTGGTTAATGGAAAAGTATATAAAGCAAAGGGAGAGAGGAAATGAAAATCATCGAATTACGATCAGAGAATATCAAGAATATAAAGGTCATCGAGATCCGCCCGGACGGAGCGGTAGTCCTGGAAGGAAAGAATGGTGCGGGTAAATCAGCGGTCATTGACAGTATTTTTATGGCCTTAACCGGGAAGAAAATCGAACAGCCGATCAGAAACGGAGAGTCCAAGGCCGAGATCAACATCGACCTGGGGGATTTCAAGGTCAAGAAAATATTCACCGCCAAAGGTGAACGGCTCGAGGTTACGAGCACTGAGGGGGCATCATTCAAAACACCCCAGACCATGCTTAACAAGATCATGGGGAATCTGGCATTTGACCCGCTGAAGTTCGCGGAGCTGGGGAAAACTACCGCTGGCCAGAGAGAGCAGAGAAACATCCTGGCTAATCTTGTAGGCCTTAACTTTGAGAAACTGGATAAGGACAGGGAAGGGCTTTATAATGAACGCACGATCAAGCACCGGATGATTAAAGGTGCTGATTCAGAAGCTCATCACCCGGACCCGCTGGCACCGTTACCGCTGGAGGCCAGGGTCGCCAAGATGGAAATCCCTGCCGCCGGCACCCCGCGCCAAGAGATCAGCATGGCAGAAGAGCTGGCCAAGCTCGATAAAATGGAATTAACCCGGCGGGAATACATCGAGGACTGCCGACATTGCGAGGAGTATAACAAGAAAGCTATCGAGGCGAAAGATCAGCGGATAACGGATATAACCGAGGAGATAAACGATAGGAATACGGTGATGAACGATCTGGCCAACGATATCGAGGAATTAAAACGGCAGATTAATAGTAAAGTCGCTACCCTTGATGAACTAAGCCAGGAAAATAACCGTGCTGAGAACGAGCTCAACAAACTAAAAGCTTTAGTGGTAGAGAAAAAATCACCGCCAGCGGAAACGGTAACCGAACTGGAAATCATCGAGGCCAAGAACGCTTTAAAAGAGATCGAAGCCAAGAACACGGCGATCCGAGCAGCGATCGAGTTCGATAAGACGAAAGGCGAACTCGAGTTAGCCAGGAAGTCGATCAGAGAATTGGAAAAGAAGATGATGGATATTGACCTGGAAAAACAAGACCGGGTTAATAAAGCGGTATTCCCACTCTCTGGGCTTGGAATCACAGATCAGTTCGTCATCTACAACAATAAGCCGTTTAGCCAGCTTTCAACCGGGGAACAGATCAGGGTATCAACCGCCGTGGCGATGGCACTCAACCCAACGCTTAAAGTAATCTTGATCCGGGAAGGCAGTCTGCTGGATACTGAAGGACGTAAAGCCGTATTTTCTATGGCAGAAGAAAAAGACTATCAAGTCTGGATGGAAACAGTTGCGGATGCACGAAATTGCGGGATATATCTTGAAAATGGAGAAATTAAAAATGAGTTTGAGGAAAAAGAGAGCATTGAGTAAATTCAGAGCGGTTATTTGTGTGATATGTAAAAATTCATTTCAAGCGAATCATAGCCAGACCAAATATTGCTCTGAAAAATGCCATCGTATAGCATGGCGCTTGCAGTGGATAAAATATGGCCAGCGCAACAAAGAAAGGAGATTGCATTATGGAAGGAGTCATTATAGTAGAACAAAAGATAATAGGCTCGTGCAAATAAAAATGTACCGAATGACTCCCGCTGGGAAAGCGGCTCAAAAAGTAACTGATGTTAATAACAAACGCAAGTTCCCAGAAAAAATAAAAGCTCGGAGGGTTGTGCGGAATGCCCTAATTTTTGGAATACTGCGGAAGCATCCTTGCGAAGAATGCGGAGATAAAAAAGTCGAAGCGCATCATACGGATTATAAAAAACCTCTTCAGGTATTTTGGTTATGTGGTAAGCATCACAAAGTAGCGGATAGAAAATTAAAGGAGAACGGGGAAATCAAGTAATAAATCATAAATTAGGCACTGCTAAAGGGATAAGATATATTTTTATTGACAAATCTCTAAAAATAAAGTAATATAAATCTCATAGACAATAACACTTTTAACCAAA
>JAQTPJ010000049.1 GCA_028712915.1 Candidatus Omnitrophota bacterium | reverse complement strand
TGAGTTGCGCAGGACCCAAATAAAAAACACAGGCTCATCAAAAGATAGCTTACCCTGCGATAAGAAGCTTTTCATGTTCTGTATATAGTTTTCAAGGTGAAGGCGCGAGCTGGTAATGAATTCTTCGTTCGGAGCAAGAAGCGACGACTTTCTTAATCCGGCAATATCATCTATATCTGTAACCTCAGCTGGGCGTATTTGATTCCAGATATCTCCTGATAATGAATGTGTAGCGCCAAAAATCTTAACTTCTACCAGCGACTGCAGGGAACCCCAAGCCGCACCGAGAAGCCTGTCTGCGGCGAGCGGCAAGTTGACGGATTCAATAGATTTTAAAATATATCTCCCGATACTAAACAAATCGCAGAGTTTATAGTAGTACTCACCTAATATGCGGTCGTAGTACTCAATAATACTAAGGTGGATCTCCTTTAACTCTACACTCTCTAATATAAAAGGATCCTGTAATAGTTCTGTAAATATTGCCGCTATCTTATCTAAAAATTCTTCTACGGCCTGGCTAGAAACCCCTGTAATTACATTCCTGCTGTCAACTTCAAGGTAAATTGCTATCCGTTCGTTATTAGTTATACCCAAAGAAGTGATGCCTATTATATCCTCTGCCAGCACGCTTTCTTTTCCTTTCCTAAAACTAATCTTTATTCTGGTGTTCTCATCAATAAAGGATGCCGCAATACTTATTTTCGTAGCAGGCTTAACATGAATACCCAGACGATTTTTTACAATTACTTCCTTTATTAACAAGATGTGGCATAATGCCACCGGCGAGCTGGCGCGTCCATCCGCTGCCTTATCCGAATCAGAAGGCGAATCCTGCGTTATGGTAAGGTATTGTTTTGCGGAATGTTGGCCAAATATTTCAAACTTTTTCTCCTCGTACTCAGGGAATAAAACAATTAACTTTGCGCTCTTTATTGCTATGATTTTTCCTGTTCCGTAGGTTTTGTGTTGAACTTTCTGGCCTACCTCAAAACCGCCATAATAAGGCTTGCTGGCAAGAGGCGTCTTATCTTTATCTTTTTGTGCAAGCACTCCTTCTTCCTCTAACAAAATTCTTTGTTTCAATTCGACGAATTGAATATCGTTCTGTAAATCATTAAGGAAAGATTTTTCGACACGTCTTTTATGAGACCCTTCTAACGGAGATGAAGCACCTTTTAACTCGGCAACAGTTTGTGGGCTTATGGTATTATCTCTGCTTAGAAGAAATGGCTGGGTAGCCTTCTGGAATTCCTGGTTTTCTTCTTCAGAAAGATTATGTTCTGTGCTAGGGAAAACCTCGGCTACGCCCACATATCCTTTCCCCTGAATTTGCCTCAGCGTAATATATTCTGAGATGGCCAGGAATAAAGGATTATCTTCCTTCTTTTCCTTTTCTCTATAATAGGGCGATACAAAGGCAGCCTGATAAAGTATCGCCCACCAGAGACTGGGATCGCTGCTCACCACAGGCTCATAATTATAGTAATACTCTAAGAATTTCTCCTGGAATGCCTCCATGCGGCTAAGCGGCCTTGCTGTTTGCAGGTTTAGCTGTGAGCTTATATAAAAATTGCGGTAGCTGCGCAGGAAGGCATAGGTAAGCTTAGAGGCGCTGAGCTTGTCGCGCATCAATTCAAATACTCCTTTAACAAACTCAAGCTCGCCCTTGTTCAATGATGGCGCTTTAAAGGTATCCCGCAACTTCTCAAGCAAAGGGAAAAGTATCTTAAATTCCGGCTCCCTAAGATATGAATTGGCCTGATTCCGGGGATTTAGAAGGTCTTCTTCCAGTATTTTGGCTGCCAAGCGATGCCGGCTATAACGCAAACTTTCAAGAATTTTATCTGCCTTGGCAAAAAGATAATCATTACGCTGCCTGATCTCTTTTTCTAAATCTTCGCTGCGCCAAGCGGCTAAGCTCTTAATTATTTGGGAGGTTTCTTCTATGCGCGGTTGGAATAATTGCTGGCTAAGGTTTAGCAGCCCTTTTATCTGCTTTAACCTGCCCATGCCGAGCATCTCTTTTAAGCAAAGGAGGGCCATTCGGGCTAAGCGTTTCTCCTCTACCCTTATATTCTCCAAACGGCCAAGTAAAATATCAATTTCTCTTGTAATAAGCGGGGTATCTTCAAAAGAAAGGCCAGTTAATTTACCTAAAAGCCGCTGGGTATCCAGCAGCCAATCCTTCTCTTCTATCTCGGAATCAACTTGGTGGTCAAGCGCCCTTAAGGCCTCGCTGACAGTTGAATAGGCGTTTGTGGAATAACTTAACACCGCCGGATACCCGGGAGCAATGTTTGAGTAACGCTGCTGCCTGACCCAGACTAGCCCGGATTTTAAAAACACCTTTTGGGGTTCTGCTTCCTGCTTCAAACGCTGGAATAAAATATTTCCTTTTTCTTTGGAAACAGTATTCATCGCTGAAACTAACAGGGTATTGCTTATGGATAAGGCAAGGCCGGATTTCAATTTCCTATTTTCTTTGGCTGCCGCCAGAACACTTTCTAAATAAAAAGCCGCCCTTTTAAGCTGTTCAGCCACTCTTAGAGAACATCCCAATCTATACAAATCAACCGTGCCGGCTTTAATAGCATCTGATATTTCTACTAATTGCCCGATTAGGGCGCTGATATCTTCCTGGCGGGATACTAAATAAGGGATTTTAAAAGAGAGAATATAAATTTTTAAGTTCCATTCCATAATCTGTTCCTTAAAATAACTTAGCTTGGCGGCATATTCTAAGGTTAACCGCTGCGCCTGCGCCCGGACAGCCCTCTCTTCGTTATAATATTGCTCATGCAGGCCAATTTGGCTTAAGGCCCACTTAATTTCCGTGGAAGAATAACCGAGCCTCTTCAAGATACGCCTTATCTCCTGTTTTAATCCCTGATTCCAGACTCTATTTGTGGCGATGATGAAATTCGCTATGCGTTCTCTTTCCTGCGCGTCAAGGCGAAGAATAGATCTTTCGACCTCTCCCTTTTTAAAAGAAGGGCTGATTTTTTCTGCGGCGATTAAATATTCTGCTGCCGCTACTTTAAATAAAATCCGGGATAATCTCTTAAAGGCAATATATAGATAAGGCCTATCTTTATAAGCTTGGGCAGCCTTAAACATCCCTTTGGGAGTAATGGGGTGAATATTGGAATGAAATAAATCTAGGCTGAGTTGTGTAGAAACGGGGGGATTGTTTTTCAGGTATTCGTAGAAAGAAACTTTTCTGGCATGATAATATTCTAAAGGCGGAGCCTTATTCTTAATTGCCATCCACTGGGTTAAGTCCTCAAGGATATTCCCGTTTTCATCCACCGGCCAAATAGGTACCTCGCCTAATGTCATATTGGTTATATCAATCTCAGCAAAAAGCTTGCCTGCCCTTTTTTCTTTCTCCTGGGTAACAAACTTTTCTCTGGCCATCCATATAATCAACGGATAGAGCGATTTTTTGCTTCGCCTTCCTGCTTTTGACGACCCTTCTTTAAGCTTTAACCTGGTCTCTTCTTCAAGGCCAAGGCGCTGGGAGAAATCCAATAGGCACTCCCTGATTTCCTTCACCGTTAAGCGATAGATATTAGAGGCGTAGATGCTGGCATTTTTTTCTTCATAAGGATGACTGTAGGACGACAGGCTGCAGAATAACCAGTGGGACTTCGCCCAATCCTTGATACTCTGGCCGCATATCAGCCTTCCCCTTAAAGGCTCCCTGATGCCTAATCTCTCCAAGATTTCTATTACCGGGCTGGAGACAGTATAGTTTGTTTGTTTGTTGGTTGGTTGGTTAGTTCTTGTCTGCGCTATCTGCGAATTCCTATCTGCGCCATCTGCGGTTACTGGGCTGGAAATAACCTGCCTGCTATCGTATTGTCTGATAAAATACTTAACCAGCTCAATCTGCCCTGCCAACGGCTTCATCAGGGAATCATTAATATGGGCATAGGGCGATAAATTATGCTCATTTATAAATCTTGAAATTTGTAATGCTTCCTCTGATAGCCCATTATAAAGGCTGATAATGGAATTTAGGCCCAGAACATACTGCTGTCTTTCTTCCAATCCTTCTTTAACCAGCTGCTGGATAGAAGAAATACCCTTAGTCTTTAACTTTTCTACAGACTCCTGCTCGCACCTCTTTATTCTTTTTATAGAATCTCTATGGGCGTCAAGAGTTCCTTTCGTAGAATCGCTGAAAGCAAACCATTCTCCGAGGAAACTGATGCTCCCTGGCGGGGCATATATATAATGCCGCTCAATATCCTTTAGGGCTCTTTCACAAGACTCCGTTGCCAAAATTAACAGCGCAAGCGGATTATCATATAAAGCCTCTATCGGCTGATGTAAAAACTCTTCTCTGGCTATAGGCGAGCTGGAAGATGCAATCTTTTCCTTCACCCCCATGGCCTCGCCGTTATTTAATATTATTTTTATAGTTATTGAATTGCCTCTTCTTATTACCTTAGCCTCTTCTATATCTGTTATCTGCCTTAAATCACTCAAATGCCTGCCATACGAAAGATGCGCTTTGCCATTATCCTCTTCCTCTATTACAACGAACCTTGCTTTAGACTCTTCCTGAAAACTTGATAATTGGATATGTTCGCAATCTGTGCCATATTTACCGCTACTCAATGTCCATTCGACTTTTTGGGCATAATTACCGGATAAAATTCTCCTGATAGGCTCTGTGTGGTTATATAACCGGAAATTAATTATTTTGCCGGCAGAATCTTTATCTACCTCAACCACTCTCGGCCAAACAGTATACATATAGGAATCTTTCTTGAATTGCGCCTGCCGGACAATATTTAACGGCAGAAAAACTATTCCCGAATTGCTGCCTTCCGGCAGGTAACATTCGTAAGTGGTATTTAAAATAAATTCGATGCCGAATAATTTCAAAGAAACGAAATTCTGCCTTCTTTCGTCTTTAGTGGAATACGTAGAGGCTACTGTATGCGCAAACCCGTTTCGCGAAAGTATCATAGATAAGCCCTGGGCGTCTTCAAAGCAAACTCCCGGGAAACCAACGCCGAGGCGGCGATACTCATACGTTATTCCGTGTTCTAATATATAGCGCAAATCAGCAAAAGTTTCCGCCTCGTCATAAGAAGAATTGCAATAAATAGCCTTTGCGCTGCGATTAAACAACTCAGCAAATTTAATTAGGGTCGCTTTTTCTTCTTCGGCTAAACCCCTGCCTAATTCGTTTTCTATCAGCGCAGGGTAAACTTTCATAAATTTAATGGGAGTCAAATTGAGGAAATCATTGAGCCCGTAATTAGCGTTTATGGGAGAACTAGCATAATGATTGGAGGAGTTTCTCTTGGATAGTCTCAATAAATCAAACACTACCTTAGTATCATTATCATTGCTGAACTTCCTGGGCTTATAGGCCAATTCCACCAATGCAGGTATGATGGTCTGCGAAACAAACGAAGGGGCCATTCCGTACCTGGCTTGGAATTCCCTGGCTTTATCAACGCTATTGTAGGCAGTTAAATCACTTATCGCTGTCTTGCATAAATTCTCAAATATCGGGGCAAGCCTGTTTAATTCAAATACGCTTTCTGTATTGATTTTTATATGGGCATTTTTTCCTGTGCCCAGAATATATCCTTCTGTGTCCGCTACCCCGTATTTTCTAAACCAATTAACAATGGTATCAAGGGGAGAATTATACCTTTCTATAATATCCCTGATTGTGCGCCTTATTATCCTAAGAAGAGGATTGTCGTCAAGGTAAGCCTTATAGATAACTTCTGCTGATCCGTTATTACGTAAAGACCAGTTGGCATCTTGCGCTATGCTAACAATCGCCAGCATTTTATTATATAATGCGCAAACACCCTCTATAATGAGCATCTGGTGTTCTTTTAGCTCCACATAAATCTTTTCCTGCGGCTTATCGTGCGGCCTGCCTTCTTCAAAGTCGTATTCGCCATTGATAAAACCCCTGCCTTCTGTAATAATCCTAAGTAAATCTGTGTATAGGCTATGCCAATTATATACATTAGGAGAATCAAAATCATATATGCCATCCCCTACCGCTCTTTCGCTGCGAGGCCTGAAATAACTATCCATGCCTATTCTTATAAATCTGCCATTACTGTTTTCTACGATGCGGCTAACCCAACTTGTCTTGCCGCTTGATGTAGGTCCGCCCAACAACACAACCCCATATCCTTCTTCCCTTTTAAGCTCCAACAAATTGTATAACCTGCTCACGACTCTATCTGTGTATATAAATTTATTGTCTGTGGAGAAACGAGGGGAAAATATCATCCTGAATAATTTTACATAAAACTTCCTGATTTCATTTAGGCCTTTTGTCATTGCTACTTTGTGCATCCGTTCCCAGAGATACAACTTAGACACCAAAAACGCCCTTTTGAATATCCCGTTGCTAACCGGGCTGGAGGCAA
>JAQTPJ010000048.1 GCA_028712915.1 Candidatus Omnitrophota bacterium | reverse complement strand
ATATTTAACTTTTTGCCCATAACTTTCAAGATAGTAGCTTTTACAGAAAACAGTACCCTGCGGAGAATTATCTACAAAAGCATCCCAAGCATATTTGTCACATTCTCTTATTATCATCTATAATATTTTTTGTTTTTCTCTTTATGAAATTCTACTAAGTCCCAACTTAATGGCGTTCCTCTTTTAATTGCTCTTCGAGATTTCTTTCCTGTAATCTTTTCCAAGTATTTAGGGGGTAACCCGTTAGATGGCCTTATTATTCTTATATTCTCTTCTGTGAATATCTCCCCCTTGTTTATATCTCTCACGGTAAATAAAGAACGCCTAAAAATCCTGCTTTTCTTCTCCTCAGCCGTTAAACCATAATAGACCCCTCCTAATGCTTTTTCTGCATCTCGAATATTTTCTACTAAATTTTTCAATTCATGAGGCTCTATTGAAAAGAAACTATCCGGATTTATTAATTTCCTGGATAACGTAAAATGTTTTTCGATAACTTTAGCTCCTATACTAGCCGCGGCAATAGAAACCCCTATGCCTAAGGTGTGATCAGATAATCCAATAGGGCAATTAAATAATTTTTTCATATGCGGTATTGTATTGATATTCATATCCTCCATCCTTGCAGGATAGCTGCTTACGCACTTCAACAGAACTATATCCTTCGCTCCTGCCTTCTTTGCGACCTTGAGAGCTTCTTTAATTTCAGAAACTGTGGCCATCCCTGTAGATAAAATAAGCGGTTTCTTTGTTTTAGCCACATATTCAATTAATGGTAAGTCCACTAATTCAAATGAAGCAATCTTATGTATAGGCACGCCTATCCCCTCTAAAAAATCAACTGACATCTTATCAAAAGAAGTGGCAAAAAAGATAATTCCCTCCGAGTCTGCTATTTTCTTCAATTTTTTAAACCACTTCCAAGGCGTATAGGCCTTTTTATACAAATCATACAGGGTCTGGCCTCCCCATTTTGGGTGCCTTATCCTAAAGAACTTATTATCAACATCTATAGTCATTGTATCCGGGGTATATGCCTGAAATTTTACAGCATCAGCGCCGCATTTCTTAGCCTCTTTGATTAAGGTAACAGCCCGCTTAAAACTCTGCCCATGATTAGCAGAGGCCTCGGCCACGATAAAAACAGGACAACTTTTTTTTATTTTTCTGTCTGCGACTTTTAAATACATTGCTATCCCTTTAGCTTTTCCTTATAAACTCTTAGAATATATTTATTGCCTTTGCGATAGAAAAAAGCAGGAAAATATTTATTATCGACTATCCTTAATAAATTAAACTGCTCTTCAATGGTTTTATTTATATCTAATTCGCTATCCGCTGGTATTCTTTTTCTATAAAAACTCATCCTACCATATTGTTTTCTGGGTTTTAGTTTATCTTGCATTTTAAGAAACTTTAAACATAGCCCTATAGTCTTCGTAGCTTGACTTTTTCTGACTTCAGCGTTCAATTCGTAACCTTTAAGCCTAATATAATCCTTAATATATATATCTCCGTCGTCCATTTTTTTGCCAGCCTGAAATAAAACTATGGGTATTTTATTCTTTCCTTCTAATATCTGCCAAAATAAAGGCGACCACCCCTTACCCTTAGGTAAGCTGCTCTCATGAACAACTAAATTATATTTATGCCTTTTTAAATATTTACTTTTAATTATCCTGAAATAGCTAAGAATGAAAACTACCTCAAATTCTTCGTTAATATCTTCATGCCTTGAAAATAGGTATGCATTATACTTCCTCTTTTTTAATAAATTAACAAACCTCTTAGCGTAGGGCATAAACCAACTCTCTTTAGAAGTTAAAACAGCTATTTTTTTATTTTTCATTTTTATTTAATATATTTATTTTTGATAAATAACTTTATCCCGTAATGTCTTTACATGCTTATACCCTGCTTTATAAAAAGCTTTTTGGGAAATAATATTATCCAATCTGATTTCAGCGATAATCGGCTTATGGAATTTCTTATCTTCTAAAATCTTCTCTGTGCCTAATCTTATGATGTTTGTACCCAACCCCTTACCAAAGGATTCCGGATTTAAATTAACGCTAACCTTTACAAAATCCTTTAGTTTCCTAAATCTTATTACACCAATCTTATCTTTCCCTTTGCTGGCGATATAAATACGAATGTTCTTGTTTTTTATTTTGCTATAAAACCACTGTTTGTGTCCTTGCCAATCAATACATTCGTTTCTGAAACATCCTTTTCTTACATCAGGATGATTTCTCCATAACCAAAGGTCTCTACAGTCTTTCTCGGAAACTAAATTCAACATAATCTTTGTCGTTTTAATGACTCTTACTACTTCAAAAACCTCAGCATAATTTAACCTGGCTATACTGCCCCAGCGCTTTGCAATAATTTTGATTACTTCTTCGGATCTCGGGTGAGGAAAATTTCTTAATTCAGTTTTATAGTATTTAAACGCTTCTATTTTGGTATTGATTGTATCCGCGATATCTTCTATAAGGGTCGGGTTAAAGCTGCAAGGATAATTCCACTCCGTAGAAGAAGGAATTTCAAAACTATAGATCTCTTTTACTGTTTGTCCTTTTACCGGCCGGCAAGCAGTCAAAACAGCATTATAAGTTATTCTATGGTCTATATTTAAATCGTTTCTGTGGTGAGTATAAATTATATCCGGCTTTACCTTTGCTATTACGCGCTCAATGGCCTTAATAATATCCAATAGCGCAACAGTATCAAACCTATTATCGGGAAACTTATCAAAAAAGATATCTTTTACACCTAAAACATTATTGGCTTTCTTAGCCTGTTCTCTTAAACTATGGACATCTTTTATTTTGCTCTTTATGTTTCTTCTTTTGTCTCTCGAGGTTATGCCTTCGCCTAATATTAATGCGCAGACTTCAAAACCATCTTTAATCAACTTTGCGATTGTCCCTCCACAACCCAAAACTTCATCGTCAGGATGCGCGGCTACGACTAATATTTTATTGTTCATTTTTCATCCTCACTTTCGCATTAGCTAAAACATAATATTTTCTTAATTTAGCGTCAGAAAATTCAATCCTTAGCCTGGATGTCTCCAAAAAAGCTGGCGGATAACTTTCTGCGTCAAGCATTCTTATATAATCATATATCTTTCTAACGCTATTTAAATTCCTGACGTTACCCATTTCGGGAGTACGCCTTTTAAATTTAACTACTTTGCCTCTTTGCGGCGCAGGAATTGGCTCATTTTTAATAATATAAGGGATCATGTCCTTAAAGACAATTTGAGACGCTTTCTTAAAGATTTGAGCAGCAGAACCGTCAAGCGCTAAACTTCTTTTTAAATAAATCGGCCCGGCATCCAATTTCTTTACAACCTTTATAGCCGTGATTTTAGTCTTATAGATTCCTCTCTCGATTAGATTTTGCAGAGGGCTTCCTCCCCTGCCAAAAGGTAAATCAGTCATATGGAAAACTACGCATTCGTAATTTTTATAAATTTCATCGGGAATAATCCATGACCAATGCGGAAAGAATATATACCTAGGATTAATTTTTCTTATCCTTTTATACGTAAGTTCTTTATTATTAGTTAACAATAAGGTATTCCGGCCATATTTGGCAAGTAAGAACTTTCTAGCATTATCTATATTCCAAGGCTTGATTGTGGCGATTATGTATTTTTTATTGTCTGAAATATTCATTTTCTTAATGTTATTTAATTAGTTATTATGTAATAACTTATGAATTATCCTCTGGGAACCTTTGCCATCCACAAATTTCCTGCCGATATTATTCCGTCGAACCCTCTCGGCATAAGGCATAAGTTTTTCAATAGCATTTTTAATTTTAACTACTACATTGTTATCATTATGCCATCCAGCGTATTCAATAAATCCATTTTCTTGCCATCCCTTTAAATTTCGCCTTTGATTTTTAGCAAAACATACTCCAATCGTAGGCACACCAACTCTCGCCAACTCATGGGTAGTTTGCCCGCCGCCGGAAATGCAAATATCAGCATTAAGCATTAAATTCAGCACTCTTCTGGCGCTTAATCTATTCTTCATAGGCTCTACCACGTAAAAATTAAAATCAAATATCTTCTCCAGATAATCGATTATTTTGTGCATCAAGGCTGAATGGTTTATCCCACCGAACATAATTAAGACATCCCTTGCTTTCTTATTTATCCTTTTAACAGGTATTTTCTGAAATGCTTTACGTAGAATCACATAATCCTTACCCAACAAATAAACCATTCCTTCCTTTTGCGGATAATTCAGCCTGTCCATATAAATCGACGGGTTTATTACAATTCCTTCAGGATATTTTATTCTATTATAGTCATCTACCATTGCCAAAATCCCGCTAGGGATAATTTCTGAGATTTTATTATATAAATCTCTGC
The DNA here is from genome assembly GCA_028712915.1 of Candidatus Omnitrophota bacterium. Classification (GTDB taxonomy): domain Bacteria; phylum Omnitrophota; class Gorgyraeia; order Velamenicoccales; family JABMQK01; genus JAQTPJ01. The sequence goes on along the minus strand of JAQTPJ010000048.1, from coordinate 2,032 downwards.
TTGCTAAATAAGAATCAATTACTACTATCCCTGCTTCCCTTAGTATGTTAAATAGCTTATTCTTTTCTTTAAGCCAATTAAATAATTGATATTTCTTCTCTCTTAGCAGATACTTTATGCTGCTATCGCCATTGATTATAAAAACAGGCTGTACGTTTTTATCTTTAAATGCTTCATAAAGGGCAAGGCACCTTGTTATGTGCCCGAAACCAATATCTTTACTGCCTTCTGTCAGGATAACGGCTTTCATAATATCTATGCCAACCTCTTAAATCCGCTATGGCATACCGGCCCTTTTAAGCATTTAGCCGGGTTGCCTTGTTTTACGGCTTTGGATATGAATAAAAACGCGCTATCAACTGCCTTTAAATATTTAGCCACAATGGCCGGCTTATGCGCAAAAGATGCGTAAAAAGAAGTAGTAGCCAAAAACCCTTTCTTCAGCATTTCCTGCGTAAACAAGGTTTTCAAAACCAAGGGCTTACTATGCTTAAATGAAAAATGCAGTAACGGATTCATCCCTGTAATAACAATTTTTAAGTTGTATTTTTTAGCCGCTAATTGCCATCCCCTTCTAACCTTTTCCCCGATACCGACAAGATGAGAACAAACATCTTCTTCTTTTATTTTTGCTATAGTAGCAAGCGCCGCAACCGGTCCTATCCTCTCTGACCAATATGTGCTGCTTATGAAAGTATCCTGCATAACATCCATTACCTCTTTCCTGCCTACTATTGCCGCCATAGGATAACCATTGCTTATAGCCTTTGCAAAAACACAGATATCCGGATTTACTTTAAGTTTCAGGTGCGCGCCTCCGACGGTTAGCCTCCAACCAGAGGTAATTTCGTCAAAAATCAACACGATGTTGGATTTCCTGGTAATTTTTCTAATTGTCTCTAAAAATCCTTTTGCCGGAAAATGATTTCTTAAAGGTTCCATAACTACGGCAGCCACTCTGCCTCTATACTTTTCTATTAACCTGATAAATTCATCAGTATTATTATAATTAAACGGTATTGCCGTCCCTTTAAGGCCTCTGGGAACGCCCTTTGGTTGCAATCCGGGCAAGAGGTGGCCGTCTAATGATTTATCATAAGCCAAATTGGATGATAAATACCAGTCATGCCAACCATGATAACCACAAAACAAAATTATATCTTTTCCTGATTTTGCCCTGGCAATCCTTACGGCGACAGACATGGCCTCTCCGCCGGTCCTGGCATACCTGACCATATCAGCCCAAGGATGAATTTTGCATAATAATTTGGCAAGTTCTACCTCTTCAGGGCAATTCAGCGTAGCTGCTGTAGCGTTCTTTATCGCTTTTTTTACCTGCTTATCCACATCATTATCAGCGTAACCTAATATACAGGCACCCGCGCACATAATGCTCATGTCTATATATCTTTTGCCGTCTAAATCCCAAATCTGGCAACCTTTGGCTTTCTGATAATACGCCGGCCATAATTCAGGCAGGAACATCTCCGGCCGTTTTGATAAAAGCTGCGTTCCTCCCGGAATTATTTTTCTCGCCTGTCTGTATAAATTCTGCGACTTACCCATTTAGCTAATCACCTTGTCCTCTCTTAGAGACTTTTGGTAGCCTTCATTTCTGTTAATGCCTTGGTTGATTTTTTCTACCTCCGGATTATTCTTCAGGAATTCCAGAACATCCTCCATCTTGAACTTCGGATTCACCGGATATAAAGCTTTTAAAATAATCTCTATAAATTCAAAGTCTTTTTTCTCATCCAATGTCCAACGTTTGGCAGAAAGATCAATTTCATTTTTAAAATTAACTAATTTAAACTTCTGTGGATGTTTCTTAATATACGGGACAACATGCTCGCGTTCCGAAAGCAATTTGGCATTCTGCCATGAATCCTCCAAGGCTTTAAAACTAAACACTTCCACATCCTGGCCGTCGGGAAAACTTACATTTAATACGTTCGAGCAATAATCCGCCTTTGTTCTAAAATACTCGTTAACAACTTTATCAATAATCCCCGGGTCTATTAACGGGCAATCA
>JAQTPJ010000047.1 GCA_028712915.1 Candidatus Omnitrophota bacterium | reverse complement strand
ATTAATGAAAACTTTACTTGATTCTGAGCGGAAGCGAAGAATCTTACATACCACCTAAAAATAACCATGAGAAAACTTAAGTTAGGACTTCCTAAGGGTAGCCTTCAGGAAGCTACAATCAGGGTTTTTCAGAAAGCAGGATTTAATGTTTCTGTGTCCGGGCGTTCATACTTACCTTCTATAGATGATTCCGAGATAGAAGTAGTGCTTTTGCGCGCCCAAGAGATGTCGCGTTACGTCGAGCAGGGCGTATTAGACTGCGGTATCACAGGCAACGATTGGATTCTGGAGAATGAATCAAAAGTGGACAAGGTATTGGATTTGCAGTATGCCAAGCAGAGCATGAGCCCTGTGCGTTGGGTTGTGGCAGTGCCGGAGAATTCGGGCATAAAATCCATAAAGGATTTAAAAGGTAAGCGCATAGCCACAGAGTTAATTAATGCTACGAAAAACTTCCTTAGGAAAAACAAAATAAAGGCGGACGTGGAATTCAGCTGGGGCGCTACAGAGGTCAAGGTGAGCGCCGGTTTGGTGGACGCGATTGTAGAGCTTACCGAGACAGGTTCAAGCCTGCGCGCGCACAAGTTAAAAGAAATAGGCGTTGTTTGTTTTTCCACGACGCAATTCATTGCCAATAAAGATTCCATAAAGGATAAATGGAAGAAGAACAAGATAAACGAGATTGTCTTGCTTTTGAAGGGCGCCATAGACGCTGAAGGAAAAGTCGGGCTTAAGATGAATGTGGCTAAGAAAAATTTGGCTACGCTGCTTAAGCTTCTGCCGGCGTTGAAAAATCCCACGATATCAAGCTTGACGCAGAAAGACTGGGTGGCCCTTGAGACAGTAATCGACGAGAAATTGGTCAGGGAAATAATACCTAAGCTTAAATCGGCTGGCGCTCAGGGTATTGTGGAATACCCTTTGAATAAATTGATTTATTGAATTAAACACAGGAGAATCTTATGCCTTGTGGCAGAAAAAGAAAGCGCAGGAAAATCAGGACGCATAAAAGAAAGAAGATGCGTCGCAAGTTGAGACACCTGAAGAAACGCGCTTGGGGTTAATAAGTAGTAAGGTTGGCGGGTTTTAGTTAAAATTATCTTACGACAAGAATAGATGCGCAATCTTTGTATCTGGTCACTTTGTGTTTTTACTCTTTGCATAGTATTATTTTCTTTTGTTTTTGCGGAAGCCTCCAGTATTTCCAATGAGTCGAGTTCCTACCGTAATTACCTGCAGGGGCTTTTCTTGGATGGTTCAGGCGACTTTGAGCAAGCTAAGAGGGCCTACCAGAGGGCAGTCAAATTAGACAGTAATTCCTGGAATATACACTATCGTTTAGGGTTAGATTACCTAAGGACAGAGGATTATAAGAGCGCGGAAGAGGAGTTCAAAAAGGCCTTAGAATTAAAACCCTATACCGAAGGGGTGCGTTTTTTGTTGGCCCGCGTTTACGCGGCAAATTCAAAATACGACGAGGCTATAGGCGAATATTTAGGTTTATTGGAAAGGCCGCTGGTAGAATTAAATGAAGCCGATGTGCGTTATGCGCTGGCGCAATTATATGTAAGAAAAAAAGATTGGCAGAAGGCAGAGATAGAATGCCACAAGGTATTGGAAAAAAATCCCAGCGACTCCAATGTGCACTTTTATTTAGGTTATATTTATAACGAATCTGCCAAGGTAGACAACGCTATTAAAGAATTTAGCCGCGCAATAGAAATAGACCCCAATAATAGCCTTGCCTTGAATTGTTTGAGTTATTTGTATGCGCAGCGCGGCGAGCAATTGGACTATGCTTTAAGTTTGGTGCAAAAGGCGCTTGAGTTTGACCCGGCCAATGGCGCTTATTTAGATACTATGGGCTGGGTTTATTTTAAAAAAGGCGATTTAGAAAACGCCTTGAGGTATTTGGAAAACGCTTCTGTATTGTCAAAAGACCCGGAGATATACGAACATATAGGCGATGTTTATTTAGAGATGGGCAAATCAAAAGAAGCCAGAAAGAACTGGCAGAAATCTTTAGAGATTGACCCACAGAGATTAAGCGTAAAGGATAAGATAGATAATATAAGGAAAGTTAAATGAGCCAGGAAGTAGATATTAAAAAATTAGAGGAACAAGCCCGCAAGATCCGCATATTGATTATTGAGATGCTTTCTAGGGCAGGCTCAGGCCATCCTGGAGGGTCGTTGTCCAGCGTCGAGATTGTTACGGCTTTATTCTTTCATACTCTGCGCCATAAGCCTAAAGAACCGAATTGGCCTGACAGGGACAGGTTTCATCTTTCCAAAGGGCACAGCTGCCCTGTGGTGTATGCGGCATTGGCAGAGCGCGGTTATTTTGACAAGAAGGAATTATCCAATTTGCGCCAGTTAGGCGCGCTTTTGCAGGGGCATCCGGACAGAAGGACTCCTGGAATAGAAGTTGCCAGCGGTTCATTGGGTCAGGGTTTATCCGTGGCTTTAGGCATGAGCCTCGCCGGGAAAATGGATAAAAAAGATTACAGGGTATATTGCCTTATGGGTGACGGAGAAATTCAGGAGGGCAATATCTGGGAAGCCGCCATGGCGGTTTCGCATTACAAGTGCGATAATTTATGCGCGATTTTAGATTATAACGGTTTTCAGATAGATGGTAGAATCTGTGATGTCATGAGCCTGGAGCCGTTAAGGGATAAATGGGAGGCTTTTGGGTGGAATGTCATCGAGGTTGACGGGCATAAAATCGCAGAAGTAATAAAAGCGTTCGACAAAGCAAAGACAGTTAAAGGAAAACCCACGATAATTATAGCTAAGACTATTAAAGGCAAAGGCGTCTCTTTTATGGAGAATGTGGCGGATTTCCACGGCAGGACGCCTAACGAACCAGAGACAAAACAGGCTTTGGAAGATTTGGGGAAATAAAGCAGCAAAAAGGGAGTTTGATTTGGCAGAATTACTTTTTCAAAGAGAAGTTTACGGGAAAACGCTGGTGGAGTTAGGTAAAACCCACTCTAATATCGTGGTTTTAGACGCGGATTTATCAGGTTCTACCAAAACAAGACTTTTTTGCAAGGCGTATCCGGATAGGTTTTTCAATTTTGGCGTGGCGGAACAAAATATGATGTCTACCGCTGCCGGCCTGGCAAGCTGCGGCAAGGTTGTTTTCGCTTCCACTTTTGCCATGTTTGCCACGGGCAGGGCATGGGACCAGGTGAGGAATTCAGTTTGCTACAATAATTTTAATGTAAAAATAGTTGCCAGCCATGCCGGAATCACCGTCGGGGAAGACGGCGCGAGCCATCAGGCGATAGAAGATATCTCGCTCATGCGCAGCATCCCGAATTTAAAAATAATTGTGCCATGCGACGGTCCGGAAACGCGCGAAGCTGTGATTGCCGCTTTTCAAACTCCGGGGCCGTTTTATATCAGGCTAGGCAGGTCGAAGATAGAAACCATAGAAGGCAAAAGCGCTTTTAAGTTAGGCAAGGCTTATGCAGTAAGAGAAGGAAAAGACGTTTCTATTTTTGCCTGCGGCATAATGCTGCATGCGGCGATAAAGGCCCATGAGATTTTGAAGAAAGAAGGAATTTACGCCAGAGTGATTAATGTGCCTACTATAAGGCCATTAGACAAAGATACAATTATATCCTGCGCTAAACAGACAAAAGGAGTTGTTGTCTGCGAAGAGCATAGTGTAATAGGAGGCCTTGCTTCTGCTATAGATGAAGTAATTTGCGAAAACGCGCCGGTAAAAACAGTGCGCGTAGGCGTAAAAAACAGGTTTGGCCAGTCCGGAAGCCCTGCCGATTTGCTTAAGGAATACAACCTTACTGATTTAGATATAGTTGCTGCCGTAAAGAGAGTTTTGTCTAAATAATTTACATGAAGCAGATAGACGTCCTTGCCCCTGCTAAAATAAACCTTTTCCTTAAAATCCTGAACAGACGAAGCGACGGTTTTCATAATATTGAAACTGTGTTTGAGAAAGTTTCTCTCTCGGATAGGATTATTTTCAAGAATATTCCCCAAAATAAGGTTGTTGTTGATTCCAATATCAAGAGCCTGTGCGGTAAAAATAGCTCCGTTTATAAGGCAGCCTGCCTGATAAAGGAGAAATTTAAGATAAATAAGGGGGTCAGTATATATTTAGACAAGAATATACCTATGGCAGCGGGCTTGGGGGGCGGCTCCAGCGATGCAGCATCTACCCTAAAGGCGCTAAATGGCCTCTGGAAAATGGGTTTAAGCGATGAAAGTTTGTTAAATCTTTCCCGAAACATAGGCAGCGATGACCCTTTATTCATATTAAAGGGCAGTTTTATATTAGGTAAAGGCAAAGGAGATAAGGTTTCTCGGATAAAAGGGGTAGATGGCCTTAAATTATGGCATATTTTAATCGCCCCTAAGATTAAGGTCTCTACTCCCTTCGCGTATTCTCTATTTGACAGGCATTATTTAGGCGTAAGAAAGGCCTGCGCAGGCTTTGATTTGCCCAAAAAAATGAAGTTGACAATGCCACCTTACGGTGCTAATATTATAACTCGCTCTTTATTTAACAGAGATGTTTCTCTCTTAAATTATTATAGTTACAATACTTTTGAGAGTTTGATATTAAGGCAGTTCCCTAAGTTGGCAAAGATCAAGAAAGCCATAGAAGAGAAGGCCAGGGATTTTATCCATCTATCAGGAAGCGGATCTACATTATTTATAACATTTTCTAATAGAAAGGGGGCTGAGGGGCTGTTAGAAAAGATCGGTAAGGTAGCGCCGGATTGCAGGTTGTTTTTAGTGCATACCTTGTAGTTGGTGGATGAAACTTTTGATTGATTTTATGTCTTGAGGCATCAGTATGGTTTTTAGTAAAGGAGGTACCAGCAATGGAGATTACTGAAGTTAGGATTTTCTTGAAAGAAAGCCCTGACAAAAAACTTAAGGCTTATGCAACTGTGACTTTTGATAATGTTTTTGTCGTGCGTAACATTAAGGTCATCGAGGGCGGCAGCGGTTTGTTTATGGCTATGCCTTCACGACGGCTAAAATCATCTTGTTCGAAATGCGGATTCCGCAATGAAATGCGCAGCAAGTATTGCAACCAGTGCGGGGCGCAGCTGCCTTTTGTCTCCATGCCTACGGAGCAAGGCGGCAAAGACGCGCAATCAGAGCATCGCGATATAGCGCATCCTATTACGCAGACCTTCAGGGAATGTCTGCAGAAGAAAGTTTTGGAAGCCTATAACGCAGAAAAGGATAAAACACCTGAGCATAAAAGTCCTTCCCCGGAATTCTAATAAAAGGGATATTTAATCAGGTTTTTACTTTAAATTTATCGGCACAAGAACAAGAAGCATATATTTTTGTGCATTTTTGATACGTTTGTCTTTTTGAAAGAATAGTTTTTCCTAGTAATAGGGAAAATGCTATTGCCCGGTGGTGTAATTGGTAACACACCAGCCTTTGGAGCTGAGGTTCCTGGTTCGAGCCCAGGCTGGGCAGTGTGAATAAAATAAACAAAATATAAAAAAGAGAGTGGCGATATGAGAGATTTTAAAGGAATAATCCTGGCGGCAGGCGAAGGCACGAGGATGAAGTCCAGCGTGCCAAAAGTTTTGCATGCGATATGCGGCAAACGGATGATTGACTATACGATTGATTCACTCAGGCAGTTGCGTTTAAAAAAGATATCCGTAGTCGTGAACAAACAGCACGAACAGCTGCAGGGATACCTCAAGCAATACAAGGATGTAAAATTATCTTTTCAGAAAAAGCCTCAAGGGACTGCGGACGCGGTAAGTTCTGCCCATAAATTTCTGAGCGGCTCTAAAGGCCAGGCATTGATTATCTGCGCTGATACGCCTCTGGTAAGGAAAGAAACCCTGCAGGCATTGGTGGATAGGCATAAAGAGTCAAACGCAAGCTGTACGATACTCACCGCTTTTTTTGAAAATCCTTCCAGTTTCGGCCGCATTATAAGAGACGAATACAGCAAGGTCTGCCGCATTATTGAGGAAAACGACGCTAATTTATCCCAGAAGCAGGTAAAAGAAGTAAACTCCGGGATTTATTGTTTCAAGGTCCAGGATCTATCACAGGCATTAAACAGCGTCAAGCTAAATGCGAAAAAGAGAGAATATTACCTTACGGATGTCGTAGAGGTTTTATATAAAGAGAATAAAAGGATAGAAACTTGTATATGCGCTAATGCCAATGAAGTATTAGGCATTAATTCGCGCATGGACTTGGCTAAGGCCAATGACATAATGCGCATGCGCATAATAGAAGATTTTATGCAGCAGGGCGTAAACATAATAGACCCGAAGACGACTTTTATTAATCACGATGTTTCTATAGGCAAAGAAACAGCCATATACCCTTTTACGGTGATAGAATCCGATGTAAGGATTGGCGACGGATGTTGTGTCGGGCCGTTTTCTCATTTAAGAGAAGGCACTGTTTTAAAGGATAATGTTGTCGCGGGTAATTTTACGGAAATGGTGCGAAGCACTATCGGCGAAGGCACGTATTGTAAACATTTAAGCTATTTAGGCGATACGACCACGGGAAAAGGCGTTAACATCGGAGCCGGAACCGTAGTCGCAAATTTTGACGGAAAGAATAAAAATAAAACC
>JAQTPJ010000046.1 GCA_028712915.1 Candidatus Omnitrophota bacterium | reverse complement strand
CTTTCTACTTCTGAAATTTTATTTAACCTTTGCGTGATATCCTGCTGAGTCTTGGCAAGGGTGTCATTATTATCTTTCAGGCGTTCGTTTAGCTGCTGGTTAATTACCGCAAACTGAGAATTAACCTGGGAGGATAATTTAAAGATTAAAGATAGAATAAATATTATCCCTAAAACTAACAGTACTATTCCCAACATCGATATCGCTATCATGGCTATTATGGTTATCTGGTTATTATATTACTTTTATATGATAAGTGCAAAAGGAATAAGAAAAGCCGGTTAGGACCGGTAAAATCAACTTATCAAACCAGGTATTCCTTTTTTATCCGCCGCAGGCTGCGGAAGACATTTGTCTTGAAATTAGGAGACATTCCTTCCATCTGCCGAATTAACTTAGCCACTTGGCTGCGCTGGGTCTTGCCTGAATTGGGGCAATTGCTGCGCAATTTGGGAAAATTATTATCTCGCGCAAAACGCCGGCACTCATTCTCCTCCAGATAGGCCAACGGCCTTATAATTACAATCTTTCCCCCAAATAATTCCTGCCTTGGAGATATGGCGCTTATCTCGCCCTGAAAAATAAGATTTAAGAAAAACGTCTGAACAATATCATCCTTGTGGTGGCCCATGGCGATTTTATTGCAGCCTAATTTAGCGGCGGCATCAAAAATCGCTTTGCGGCGGTTCCAGGAACACCAGAAACAATCAACCTTCCCGCCTTTTGTATTTTTTACAATGCTGACCTTTTTTATGCGGTATTCGCATCCGCTATCTTTAAGGTATTTTTCTAATGCCTTACAATAAGCACGGCCGTAACCCATATCCACATACAGAACGATCAATTTATATTTTATAGGCACGAATGAACGGCGCTGCTGCAATATTTTAAGCAGCGTAAGGCTATCCTTGCCGCCTGAGACAGCTACTAATATTTTGTCGCCGTCATCAAGCATCTTGTAATCCATAATCGCCTTGCCCACTTTCTTGGAGAGAAAATAGGCAAAGCCGCCAGTTTTATTCTTCATCTCAGGAATTTATCAATTCGACTTTGTCGCCGATGTCTACGCCGAGCTTATTCCTGGCGCTTCCTAAATTTACGGCGATTTCCAAAAATCCGCTGCTACCCCAAACCGCAAGCGGCATATTTGGTTTTGCTGAGGCGTAACTATTCTTTATTCCTTTTATCACTCTGCCTTTTATCTTAAGGGCGGGATTCTTAATTCTGCTTTTTAAATCCTGGCCGATATTGGTAAACAAATTTCCAAACCTGTCGATATAAATAACCTCTGCATTTATGGAGTGCGGTTTTATCTTCGGTTTGGGAAGTTTTATTTTCTTGTAATCCTTAATCCCTTTACCGAATAGCTGATAACTTATATCCTTGGATAAATACGCGGCAACAGGCGCGAAAATATCGCGGCCATGAAAAGTATCGGATATAGGCGTAAGATGAAACTCGTGATTATTAAGGTAAATTATTCCTTCTATCTTTTCTTCTTCTAATGCCAGGCTTAAAACCCCGTTATCAGGTCCGATAAAATAATAATCTTTTGTCTTTATAAGAATCGGCAGCCTGCCTGAACCTACTCCGGGATCAATGACTACAATATGAACGGTATTTCTGGGGAAATATTTATAAGAAGTCTTTAGCGCTATGGCTGCGCCCATAATATCCTGCGGGGCTATCTCATGGCATATATCCACAATGCGCGCGGCGGGATTAATCCCGAATATTACCCCTTTCATAACGCCTACGAAGTTATCTTTAAAACCAAAATCGGTCATTAAAGTAATTATGTGCATAACAACTCCTACCTGTATCTTATGGTTTCTACCGCAACCAGACTAAATAATATAATATTGACGATGCTGAATAATTTAAAGACAATGTCCGTCGAGACCAGGGCAGACGGCAGCATCAGGATAAAACAAATCCATACCCCGAATACCCAATACAGGCTGATGTCTTTGGATGATTTTCTTTTCTCAATCCTGGCAATCAAAGGTATATTCCAGAAAGGCAATACGATAGCAGCAATGATCCCTATTATTTTTATCATTCGCCTCTCCTTAACTTTTTATAGTCTTTGAATACGTCGTTATGGTCAAAAGCGAGCTTGAGCTTTGAAATATCTTTTAGCGCAACTACTTTGATATTCTGCGCGTCATCGCCTGCCCTGGGCCTGCCCTTTGCCTTTGCCGTAAATACAGTAGTCACGGTATGAAAACGCGGGTCGCGGCGGGGCTGAGAATAAGTATGCATTTGTTTTAAATCATAGATATCCAAACCTGTTTCTTCTTTCGCCTCCCGCCTAGCGCAATGCTCCAGCGTCTCGCCGTAATCGACAAAGCCGCCCGGGATAGCCCAACCAAAAGGAGGATTGGAGCGCTCAATTAAAACAACCCCATTTTTTAACTTAATGATTATATCTACGGTAATAAAAGGGCCCTGCGATAATTTGTACTGTATATATTCCAAGTAGCTTACGACTATTTTATTAAAAATATCGTAAGTTGGCTTATCATATAAAACAAAAGATATTTTCTTAAGCGAAGACTTGTCGTATTTTGCGTGCCTTAATACTTCCTGCGCCATAATTTTTGCCGTTGCCTTAACAGGGAATCCATTCCTGCTGCAACTTAATGCGGGGAATGCAATTGATTTCAACCTGAGGCGCTTGGCTAATTGCAAACTATTATTAACGGCGCTGCGGATTATTACCTCGTCGGTATTTAAACCTTTCTTCATTGCCGCAGCATAGATAATATATTTAATATGGGGGTTGCGAACCTTATCGCAGATGGCGCTGCCGGACTTAACAGGCTTATTGTCAACAAAACTAACAACCGCATCCGCCCTTACGCAGGCAATATTACCCTTAGCGACTACTAATTCTGTGTTATTTATTTTCATAACGCTGCTTATCGATTGACTATTTTACTTATGTTTAGAAGCAATCCGCCTGGCCAGCTTCAACGCTTCATCTTTTGTCTTTACTTTTCCCTCTGCCTGGGATTCTTCAACCTCTTCTAAAATTTCCTTGAATAACGGCGAGGGAACAATCTTCAATTTCTTTATCAAATCATCGCCATTAATCAGGCGCACAAATTTCTTTTCTTTTTGTCTCCTGAAATATTCTTTGATTAAATCAAGGGCGACTTTTTCATGCTGAATCCGCGACTTCAAAGAGGATAACGGCCCGCGCGTAGCCCTCTGGTCTGATATAGATAACAAAAGTATGCTCAGCGCCTCGCTGCCGCTGTCGCGAAAATACCTGAATTTTGCCCGCTTGGTAACATTCTTGTTATCCGCCAGGTAGCCCGGCCGAAGATGCCAGAAAATCATCGTATCTATGGCGAATTTCTCTTTTGTGGAAAGTTTCAGCCTGTCTGAAATTGCCTTGGCTATTTCCTTACCTATCCTTTCATGGCCGTAAAAATGAGTCTTTCCTTCTTTTATACGAAGCGCTTTGGGTTTTCCTATGTCATGCAAAAGGCAGACCAATTTTATCAACTGCTTCCTCTTTCTTTCTCCGGAAATATGCTCATCCAAATACGAATTTAATTCCTTATCCGACTTTACCTCTTTAAATAAATTTTCAAGCTGCTTTAAAGTTTCCAAGGAATGTTCCCAGACATCCAAATGATGATATGCTCCCTGTTTTATGCTGCGCATCAATTCTATCTGCGGTATAACACAAGACAAGATACCGTTGGCATCCAGCAGCCTGATATATTTCACAGCCTCCTGGGTGCCTAAAATCTTGAATAATTCATCGCGCACGCGTTCTCCGGAAACATCCATTATTTTCCTTCTGGATTTCTTTGCCAACGCCAGCGTCTTATTTTCTATCTTGAACTTTAATATGGCGGATAAACTGAAAACGCGCAGTATCCTTAAATAATCCTCCTGGAATGACTTCAAAGAAGTAATCTTTATTACGCCTTCCTTTAAATCGCCCAGCGCGCCGTAATAATCAATGAGCGACTTATATATATCTTTACCCGACGGCAATTTTAATGCCAGGGTATTAATCGTAAAATCGCGGTGCAGAAGGTCGTCTTTTAAATCCCTGCCGCGGAAATCGGTAAAATCCAATGTATAGCCTTTGTAGATTACCCTGGCGCAGCCGTGCTCTTTGTCCAAAACAACGAAGCCGCTTTTGGTTTCTCTGGCAAACGCCCTTGCCAGGCCAATCGCGTCTTTATCTACAGCAAAATCCAAATCCAGCTTTTCTTTTTTTCTATCAACTATAGCATCCCGCAAAAAACCGCCCACAAGGTAAAGCTGGCTTTTCCTCTTCTTACTTAAAGAGATAATCCGCAAGACGAATTTTTCCTTTAGTATTTCCTCAAGATATTTCATACAACCTGCTTTAGAGGATATGAAGCTTTGCCGTATCGCTTATTAAATCCAAAGTAACAACGCTGGACTTTCCGCTCAGCCAGCCGCCGCATTCCCCGGGATTAATAACCCAGCAATTATTGCGTTTCTCCATACTGGGTTTGTGGCTGTGGCCGTAAATTACTATGTCATATTTTGAAAAATCTATCTCTCTGTCGGAGATATCGTGAATCAACAATATTTTCCTGCCGAACTTTTCCAGTTCTAACCTATGGCTCTTTATTTTTCCTTTTGATTTATCTGTAAGGCCTTCTTTTTCTCCGTCATTATTCCCGAAAACGCCCGCATATTCACACTTCAAATTATCCTCTATCATGTTCACGGCGAAAGGCGCGACATAATCTCCGGCATGCAAAACCAAGCTTGTGTTTTTCTTGTTAAATAAGGCTATTGCTTTCTTCAGCTTGGGAAGATTATCGTGGCTATCTGAAATTATCCCTAAGATCATTGCTGCGGAGGGCTAAACATTTCGGAATTCTTCAGGACTTCTTCTTCCACAAAAATAGGGGATTTCGTCCTAACCGCCAAAGCGATGCTGTCTGAAGGGCGGGCGTCTATGATTCTTACCTCTTTGTCTTTTGTAATTAAAACTATCTTTGCGTGAAAAGTGTTGTCCGTTATTTTATCCACTACGATCTTATCCACTCTTGCCTTTAATCCTTCAATTAAATTCTTAAGCAAATCGTGCGTCAGCGGCCGCGGCGGAGTTGTCCCGCCTATCTCCATCTTTATGGCGATAGCCTCAAGAAGCCCGATTACAATAGGAAGCATACGGGAGCCGTTTTTTTCCTTTAAGACGATTACCTGCTCCTGCCTCTTCTCATCGATGATAATTTTATTTAATTCTACCTCTACCATAACATTTCCCTACTTATCCCTCTGCAGCATCCCTTTTAATTCTTCCATAAATTGTTTTACGTCTTTAAACTGCCTGTATACCGAGGCAAACCTGACATAAGCGACATCATCTAGTTCGGCAAGTTTTGCCATGACTATCTCGCCGATATCGAAAGATTTAATTTCCTTCTCGTATTTTTTATATATGAGGCGCTCTACAGACGTGGCCACCGCCTCCATTTTCTCCAGGCTGACAGGCCTCTTTTCGCAGGCCTTTATAATCCCTGAGAGGATTTTCTGCCTGTCGAATTGCTCACAGCGGCCGTCTTTCTTTTTCACCAGCAGAGAAATCCCTTCCATATACTCGTGAGTCGTATAGCGCCTTTTGCACTTTAAGCACTCACGCCGCCTGCGGATAGATTTGCCATCGCCCGACAGACGCGAATCTACAACTTTATCATTTTTATAACCGCATGAAGGACATTTCATAACCTGCTAGACCTTTATTATTCTGATATTTATTCCGGCTTCTTTCAGGAAATCTTTTGCCATTTTGTCCGGATACCCGTCGGCCGCAACTATTTCTTTTATGCCGGCATTAATAAGCATCTTGGCGCAAATCACGCACGGCTGGTTAGTGCAGTAAAGAACGCTTTCTTTGACTGAAATGCCGTAAAGGGCGGCCTGCAGGAGCACATTTTGCTCTGCGTGCAAACCCCTGCACAATTCGTGGCGTTCGCCGGAAGGTATATTAAGCTTATCCCTCAAACAACCTGTTTCGTCGCAATGTCTGACATTAGATGGCGTGCCGTTATAGCCTGTGGCTAAAATACGCCTATCTTTGACGATTATCGCGCCCACTTTTCTGCGAAGGCATGTCGAACGCGTAGAAATAAGGCGGGCTGTTTCTATAAAATATTTATCCCAACTCGGGCGTTTAACTTTTTTGCTTTTTTTCATTCTTTCCATAATTGAGGGTATAACGGGAATTCTTCGGTTAACTTATCAACTTCTCCAACCACTGATTTTACTTCAGCCTCTTTATTGGCGGAGCTGACCACCCTGTCTATTAAAGAAGCTATAATCTCCATTTGTTTTGTTTTCATCCCGCGCGTAGTCACAGCCGGCGTGCCTAAACGCAGGCCGCTGGTTACCGCAGGGCTCTCTTTGTCAAAAGGCACAAGGTTTTTATTAGCTGTTATGCGGGCTTTATCCTGCCAGGAAGAAGCGTCTTTGCCTGTAATATTTTTATTGCTTAAGTTGACCAATAAAAGGTGCGTATCTGTGCCGCCCGCGACTATCCTGTAGCCAGATTTATTCAAAGACTGCGCCAATGCCTTTGCGTTATCAATTACCTGCTTCTGGTATATTTTAAATCTTTCGCTCATCGCCTCTTTTAATCCCACAGCCTTTGCGGCAATAACGTGCATCAAAGGGCCGCCTTGTATGCCGGGAAATATTATGCTGTCGATTTTCCT
>JAQTPJ010000045.1 GCA_028712915.1 Candidatus Omnitrophota bacterium | reverse complement strand
GTATCTCTTAGCTCAAGCGCTTCTTTTTCTCCTGTGGATGCGCCAGAAGGAACAATGGCTCGGCCCAAAACCCCGGAACTCAAAACAATATCCGCTTCTACCGTAGGATTACCGCGCGAATCAAGCACTTCTCTCGCCTTAATAGACTTTATTTTTGACATATCAACTCTCCCTTTATGCTCTTAAATGTTTGTGAAATTCTTGAGGACAATATAAGAAAAGTATCATAATATAAAACCAAAGTCAAGCCAAATATTCCCCTTCGCCTTACCAATGGAACATAATAGTACAGCTTCGGGGAATTATTCCAGCAAGAATACTCTACGAAGCATATACCATTGTTTATATTGGTTATACGAAGTAGAATAATTTGACTTAATATTCTTTCTGTGTTATATTTTATGATATTCTTACCTAAATTACTTTCAGTATAAAACTCACGCCTAAAATAAACGGGGGTATTAACTTAAATGAAAAAGAACATAAGCTGGAAAAAGATAAAGTTTTTCCTCATGCTGCACTGGATAAAAATCCTTCTCGCAATCCTGGGCATCGCCCTGGGCACGGGATTGATTATGCTTCTAACAGCGGGGATCAAAGCCTGGAATAACGCGGGCAGTTTCATGAAGCAGTCGCAACTTGCGGTTATCCCCCTGCAATTATTCATGCAGTTAGTCATGTCTATCGTCTTCGGCGTAGTCTATACATTCCTGTGGTATTACCTTTTATTCAAAAAAGGCGGACAAGGTTTTACCCAGCAGAAAAAGAAAATGATCAAAGGCGAAGATGTGGCGATTAAATGGGACGATGTTGTGGGCATGGAAGAAGCAAAACAGGAAGCGCTAGAAGTCGTAAAATTAATAAAAGACAGGGCCGAATTGCAACGTATCGGCGGAAAAATCCTAAGAGGAATACTTATGATCGGCCCCCCAGGATGCGGTAAAACCTATCTGGCAAAAGCTATGGCAACGGAATCAAACATCCCTTTTATTTCTATGTCCGGCTCGGAATTCGTAGAGATGTTCGTAGGCGTAGGCGCAAGCAGAATCCGTTCTTTATTCAAACAGGCCCGCGACTTAGCCTCTATGGAAGGCGGCTGCATAATATTCATAGATGAAATCGATGCCGTGGGCGCGCAGCGTTCCGCAGACAGCGGTATGGGCGGACAGACAGAATTCAACACAACCCTAAACCAGCTCCTTGTGGAGATGGACGGGTTAAAAGATAAAGATTTAAACGTAGTCCTGATTGGCGCAACCAATGCCCCTTTATATTTCTTAGACCAGGCCCTTTTAAGGCCGGGAAGATTTGACCGTATAATACACGTAGGGCTGCCGGGATTGGAAGACAGGGAAAAATTATTTGAATACTATCTAAAAAAAGTAAAATATGACTCGTCTTTGAACATACCGCGACTCGCCCGCCGTGCTGTCCAAAAAAGCCCGGCTGATATTTCCAACCTAGTAAGAGAATCCGCCCTGCTTGCCGTAAGAAACTCAAAGACTAACGTCACCATAAAAGAGATAAACGAGGCAATGGACAGGATTGAGCTGGGCGTAAAGCGCAACATCAAACTAGGCCCGCACGAAAAAGAAATGACCGCTTATCACGAAGCAGGCCATGCCATTGTGGCATACCTGTTGAACCCCACTGACGATGTAATGAAAGCATCTATTATCCCGCGCGCAGGCACTCTGGGCGTTGTCTATCATGTCCCGCGCGAAGAGATACACAATTACGACCGCGAGAAATTACTTGCCGAAATAAAAGTCTGCCTAGGCAGTTACGCGGCGGAAAAAATAAAATATAATACCACCACCACAGGCGTAGACGAAGATTTCCGCCAGGCGTTAAATTATGCGCACGATATGGTCTGGCGCTGGGGTATGGGCAACACAGGGATATTGGGCAACTATGCCCGCCTCATATCACAGCCTTCCGCCTGGTCAAGAGGCAGCAATAGTTCTATTATCTCGGAAAAAGTAAAAGAACAATTAGATAAAGACACTCAAGAAATACTGGAAAAATGCCTCAAAGAAGTTGAGGAACTCCTCCTAAAAGAAAGGCCCATACTTGAACGCTTTGCCAAAGAACTCGTGGATAAACAAGAACTGGATTACGATGAAATTGAAATTATCTTTAAAGAATTTAATAAAGCCCGCCCTGATAGCGCTAATTATTAGCGTTGGCCTGCCGATAATTATAAGTTGTTCGCGTAGGGCTCCTGCTGTCGTAGAGACTGATTTAGAAAAGAAGTTTTTGGACAGTTTCAACAAAACCACACAGCTAAATTACCCCCTTCATACCTCTACCAGGATATCAGGCAAAACATTCTGGATATATATAGCCACCGAAAAAGACCTTCTGACGATTAATTGCTCTCCTGTCACGGGCGGCGTGACGCCTGATAAAAATATAAAATTCTTGGATATAAACTGCCAATACGATAACTCCTCTTTTGATATTAACTATGCATTCCTAAAATACACCGCCGAAGAAAAAACCAAAGAACGCGACATATTCAGGAAAGCCGTAGGCGGCACAACGTTATACCAGGATTTTACCCATACAGCGATAGAAATCCTGCAAAAGACCTATTACGCTATCGGCGATATTATTTCCAGTACCCAGGATATAAACTTCTTTGTCATCTACCTTGCAGATATTAAAAACGGCATAAAGATAACATTCGTCATACACCGCCTGGATATGGAACAATTCCTCCTGAATATGCTGCCTTCGGATGAATTCTATAACAGGATGATTCTCAAGGCAGACGGCAGCAAGGATATCGTAAACGATAAATACGGCCTGCATATTGAATATAACGATATATCGTTGGTTGATTTCTTAAGGGAGCAAATTGTAAGCAATGTGAGAAGTAAGATAAATGAAATGGAAAAGTATAAAACCGAGGAATTAAAAACGCTGGAGAATTTGGATGAAATACTTTTAAGAGGCGTTTATGAGGTAACTACGAAATATCAATTTACCGACTTTTCGTTCGTGGAAATAAACAACATCATTACAAAAGATAAGTTATCGTTCAGCAAAACAAGGCTGATAAATAAATTTACCAATAATATTCCTGACTCCTCACCGCAGGAACCCAACCTCTAAACATCAGTTATATTTCTAAGAATATCCTAACGGAACCTTATGTGCGGCTTGTAGTGCGGATTAAATAATCCCTATCTTCCTGCCTCTAATCTTTATCCTGCCTTTTACTAATAAATCGATAGCTTTATAGTAAAGTTTGTGTTCAACTTTGTGTATGCGGCTCTCCAAAGATTCTAAAGTGTCGTTTCCTTTAACAGGTATTGCCTCCTGCAGAATTATAGGGCCGTGATCCATCTTGTCGTCTACAAGATGGACTGTAACGCCTGTGGCTTTTACGCCATAATCAAAAGCGTCTTTAATCCCGTGCGCGCCTTTAAATGAAGGAAGCAGCGCCGGATGGATATTCAAGATCTTTCCTTTATACTCCCTTAAGATGTCTTCTCCTATAATACGCATAAAACCCGCCAGGACTATCAACCTGACATTTTCTTTTTTAAGACTTCCTATAATCTGTTTCTCAAAATCGCTTTTTGCGGCAAACTGAGAACGTTCAACAACCAGAGTTTTTATTCCCGCTTTTTTTGCCCGCGCCAAAGCATAGGCGCCGGGATTATCGCTGACAACCAAAGCAATCTTCACCGATTTCAACTTCCTGCTCTTTACGGCATTGATTATTGCCTGCAGGTTAGTGCCATTACCAGAACAAAATACTGCTATATTCATCATATTAGCCCTTCTTTATTATACACTTTCTGGGACAAACTTTAAAGCACTCTCCGGTATTACGGCATTTCTTATAGTCGAATACCGCTAAATTATTAATAACTTTTATTGCCTGCTGCGGGCAGGATTTTTCGCATTTACGGCAGCCAATACAACCTACAGGACAAACATCCAAAACAGCTTTTCCAAAATCTAAAGACGAACACTTCGTGTAATATTTCTTATCAGCCGGCACCAGGCTGAATAATTTCTTAGGGCAGGTTTCTACACACTTGCCGCAGGCGGTGCATTTTTCTTCGTCGACTTCCGGCAAGCCAGTTTCTTCATTCATCTTTATCGCGCCAAAAGGACAAACCTTAACACAACTGCCAAATCCCAAACAACCATATATGCAGGCCTTTTGCCCACCATGAAGCAGGTTCGCCGCGTTGCAATCCTTAATGCCTTCGTATTTAAACCTGTCTTTTACTTTATTCCCACCGCCGCAGTGCAAAACCGCGACTGTCTTTACTGTTTCGGACAACTTGTGACCCAAGAAATTAGCGATTTCCGTCTTCTTCTCAGGCTCGGTAACCGGGCATTTATCTATAGTGCACTTGCCGCTTATAAGCCCTTCAGCAAAACCCATGCAGCCTGCCATTCCGCAGGCTCCGCAATTTGCTCCGGGAAGATTTATAATAATTTTTTCTAACCTTGGATCGTTTTTTACGTAGAATTTCTTCGACGCTAATGCCAATCCCAGGCCGAACAACAAACCTAAACCGCCCAATGTTATAACCGCGAGTAATATTTCCATAATTATTATGGTTTAAATCCTATGAACCCCATAAATGCTAGGCTCATCAAAGAAGCTATTATAAAAGCAATGGGTATCCCTTTTAAACTTTCCGGGATATCCACTAAATCCAACCTCTCCCTGATTCCCGACATCAGCAATAATGCCAGCGTAAAACCTATACCCGCAAAGAAAGCCTGGAGCGTAGCAAGCATAAAACTCGCTTTTATCGGCACGCTTCCTTTGAAAAAATCATTAATATTTAAAACGGTAACGCCCAACACAGCGCAATTCGTAGTAATCAAAGGCAGGTAAATTCCTAACGCCCGATAGAGCGCCGGGGATGTCTTTTGGATAAACATCTCTATAAATTGCACAAACGCGGCTATTACTAAAATAAAACTGATTGTACGAAGGTATTCCAGATGAAAAGGTATCAGAATAAAACGGTAAACCAGCCAGGTAATGACTGCCGAGAGCGTCATCACGAAAATTACCGCATAGCCCATTTGAAGGGCGGATTTTGTCTCTTTTGATACTCCCAAAAACGGGCATAGCCCCAGGAACTTCGAGAGGATAAAGTTATTGATAAAAACCATGCTGATAACTATAAATATTACTCGCTGTATGTCCATATTTTTACAATCCCGTTATGCTTTGCAGGTTGTTTTTTTCTTTAATTTACAGAAATTCGTAATGCCGATTAAGACGCCTAAGGTCAATAACGCCCCGGGGGCAAGCACAAATATTAACATCGGCTCAAAACCTTTCAATAGCGGCCTGCCTAAAAATGTGCCCGAGCCCAATATCTCGCGTATAGAAGCGACGACGATTAACGCCATAGTAAAACCGATACCCATGCCTAAAGCATCAAGTATCGAAGGTAAAACCTTATTCTTGGAGGCAAAGGCCTCTGCCCTGCCCATAATAATACAATTGACTACTATCAAAGGGACAAATATCCCCAGAGATTTCCCCAGCGCCGGAAAATATGCCTTCATAACCAATTCTACAATCGTGACAAAAGTGGCTATTACCACAATAAAAGATGGCAGCCTGATTTCCCTGGGAATCATATTCTTGATAAAAGAAATTATTATATTTGAACCCAACAGCACAAACGTAGCCGCGATACCCATTCCAATAGCGTTTATCACCGTAGTTGAAACAGCCAATGTTGGGCAAAGCCCTAGAACTAAACCAAAGGTAGGATTCTCAACGGTGATGCCTTTTTTGAATTCCTGAAATAGTTTCTTCATTTAGTCTTTAACCCTAGAAAGAAAATCCGTGACTTCTTTCTTAACTCCCTCTAAAACAGCCCGCGAGCTGATAGTCGCTGCGGTAATAGCCTGGATATCCCCGCCCAGCTCCAGCCCCTTCGCATTTTTGCCTTCGAATTGTTTCAAAAACCACGGTTTGTTTTCGCCGTAGCGTATTTCATTTATCTTTGCCCCTAAGCCGGGAGTCTCACTCTGCGATAAAATCTCAATACCTTTAATCTCGCCGTTAAAATCAAAACCTACAAGCATACTTATTATCCCGCCATACCCTTTCGCGTCTACCTTAATAATATAGCCAAGCGCCTTATCGTCTTTTTTGGCTGAATAATAATCCTTCTCGCCTAAAGTTTTCTGCTCAAACCCGGTTGCTTCACTAAATATTTCGCCCAAGGCATCTTTTTCTTCACTGACCAGCTGCGCCTCAATGCGCGAATGCGTAAACTGATAAGTCACGCCCAAGACTAACGACGCGCATAAACATATAAGCAGCAAAATAAAACCGTAGCGAATCATCTTTTCCTCCTTCAATGAGCGCATAACTTACAGAGCCGAAGACGATGTAAGTTATATGCGCGAATTGAACCCCGCACCTTTTACATATTCAAAGACTTTAAATAATTAATCGTTAAAATTATTCAATACTAAAAAGGTGCGGGGTCAAATTCAGACAGCAACTTATGCTCGCTTGCGCTCCGTAAGTTGCGTCTTCATTTGACTCCAGCCGTATTTTCTGGGACGGCTAAAACGATCGATTATAGGCGTTGCGGCATTCATCATCAATATCGCGTAGGAAACTCCCTCGGGATAACCTCCCCACCTTCTGATTACAAATGTCAAAAGGCCGCAGCCGACGCCAAAAATAACTTTTCCTTTCTTAGTCAAAGGCGCGGTTACATAATCAGTAGCCATAAATAACGCCCCTAAAACCGCACCGCCTGCCAAGATTGCAAACAAGAAATCTCCTTTGAATAAACCGCTGGCTGAAAAAACCCAGCTGAATAATCCTAATG
>JAQTPJ010000044.1 GCA_028712915.1 Candidatus Omnitrophota bacterium | reverse complement strand
GTCACGGTTACCCTGGGAAACAGAAATAGCACGACAGAAATAGTTCTGGTTGAACCAGGTAATACCTCTGCCAGTAATTACGGTGTTGCCTTTGATATCGGCACTACTACTTTGTCAGGGCAATTAGTGGATTTAAATACAAAAAAAATATTGGGCACAAGGATTACTTATAACAGGCAGGCGACATTCGGAGCGGATATTATCAGCCGCATAATCTATGCGCAGAAAGAAGAAGGCTTGGAGGCTTTGCATCATGCGGTCGCTGATGGCATGAATATGATTATTAAGGATTTAGCTGCCGAACACAAAATAGATTTAAATAATGTTACCTGCTGTTTGTGCGCGGGGAACACAACTATGACCCACTTGCTTTTAAAAGTGGACCCTACATTTATAAGGAGAGAGCCGTATGTGCCTACTGCTAATTTCGTGCCGGTGATAAGGGCTGCAGAAGCAGGCATTAAAATCAATCCGCGGGGATTATTATCTTGTGTTCCGGGCGTGGCAAGTTATGTGGGGGGAGATATTGCATCTGGAGTTTTATCCTGCGCAATGGATACGAGCGATAAATTGACTTTATTAATAGATGTAGGAACTAACGGAGAAATTGTCTTGGGAAATAAGGATTGGTTGATTTGCGCTGCAGCCTCGGCAGGGCCGGCGTTTGAGGGAAGCGGCGTAAACTGCGGCATGCGCGCAGTGGACGGCGCCATCCAGAAGATAAAAATTAACCCCAAAGATTTCTCTGTAAATTATGAGACTATAGGAGGCGCTTCTCCGGCGGGAATATGCGGTTCGGGCTACATAGATTTACTGGCGGAACTTTTAAAGTCGGGGATAATTGATAAAAACGGCAAGTTTAAAACAGATAAAGTAAATAATAGGATTCGCCAGGGGGAATTCTGCAAGGAATTTGTTATTGTGGCAAAAGAAGAGCTCAATCTAAATGCCGATATAGTTATTACTGAGGCTGATATTGATAATCTGAAGCGCGCCAAAGCAGCGATATTCTCTGCATCTTCGGTATTAGTAAAACATATGGGATTGGATTTTTCCAAGGTTGAGCAGATTTTTATCGCCGGAGGTTTTGGCACATATTTAGATATGGAGAAGTCGATTATTATCGGGCTTTTGCCGGATGTGCCAAGGGATAAGTTTAAGTTTATAGGAAACAGCTCTTTGGCAGGCGCAAGACAGATGTTGTTATCTTCTTACGCTTTTGAAAAGGTGCAGGAGATTGCCGCTAAGATGACTTACATGGAACTTTCTGTGGATGCAAATTATATGGATGAATATATGGCGGCTTTATTTTTTCCGCATACTGACAGCACAAGGTTTAGTACGGTTAAATTATGAAAAAGGCAGGTAAAATAATCGCGGTCGCAGGCAAAGGCGGTGTGGGAAAGAGCACTATCGCAGCTTTGCTGGTGCGTTATTTAGTAAAGCAGAAAATCGGTTCTGTCCTGGCTGTGGACGCAGACCCTAATAGTAATTTAGGCGATTATTTGGGGTTTAGCCCTAAACAGGATATAGGCAGGATAATTGATGAAATATCCAAGAATATCAACCAGGTTCCGGTGAGCATGAGCAAAGACGAGTTCATCTCATACCGTATTGAGACAACTTTGGACGAAGCAGATGGTTTTGATTTATTGACTCTGGGCAGGCCTGAGGGTTCAGGCTGCTATTGCTATGCGAACAATGTCTTAAGAACAGTTTTATTGCGTTTTATGTCGAGTTATGATTATATAGTAATAGATAATGAAGCCGGATTTGAGCATTTGTCGCGTAAAACAGTAAAGCAGATAGACGCCTTGATAATTGTAAGCGATAACACCGGCAATGGTCTGAAGGCAGCCAGGAGAACCTTCGAATTAGTAAATGAACTGCAGATAAAATATAAGAATATTTATTTGTTGGTTAATAAAGCTGATGTTGACAGCAGGAAAAAGATAGAATTCCCCGCAGAGGTAATTGGTTTTACGAGCAATAATATGGATTTAGCAGGCGGAATAAATAGCAATGTCACGGATTTAAATGAAAATACAACTTTAATCAAAGAGACAAATGAGATTTTTTCTCTGATATTCGAAAGGAGCGAGTCTTGCTTAAAGAGTTAGCGCAGGAAAAATGGTCTGGTAAAATTAATGTTTTAACTGTCGGCGCCAAGAAGGAAGACGGCGGCACAAGGGAGAGTGTTGTGAAAGTAGGTGGAGAGAGTACACTACCTTTTTTATTTAGCGACGGAGAGATGCCTCATAAACCGGTTATCGCCGCTGAGGTTTGGGATGTGGCGCCCGGCGATTGGCCTACGGCTTTGAACAACGGATTAAAAAGTGTTTATGATAGCCCTGTGGCGTGGGCAGAGAAGATGGTTAATGAATGTAAAGCGGAGTTGATTTGTCTTAGGCTGCAAGGCGCGCATCCTGATTTGGGCAATCGTTCCGTAGAACAGGAAACAAAACTCGTAAAAGAAATACTGGCGAAGGTCAAAGTGCCTTTTATAATAGTTGGTTGCGGCGATGACGCAAAAGATAATTTGGTTTTGCCGGCATGCGCAGAGGCAACTAAAGGCGAGAGGTGTTTATTCGGCAGCGCCGTGCAGGAAAATTATAAAACTCTGGTAGCAGCTTGTTTAGCCGACGGGCACAATGTAATTGCCGAATCCCCTATTGATATAAATATAGCCAAGCAGTTGAATATCTTGATTAGCGAATTGGGGTTTCCTTTAGAGAAGATTGCGATTAATCCTACTGTGGGCGCGCTGGGTTATGGTTTGGAATACGCCTATTCTATTATGGAGAGGGCCAGGCTTGCCGCTTTGACGGGAGATAAGATGCTGGCATTGCCATTTATTTGTTTTATCGGTTCTGAGAGCTGGCGGGCAAAGGAAGCAAAGGCGACAATAGATGAGAATGCTGAATGGGGCAAGGAATTGGAAAGAGGTATTGCCTGGGAGGTCTTGACAGCCACGACATTCCTGCAATCAGGCGCGGATATTTTGGTTATGAGGCACCCCGAGGCGATTAATTTAACACACCAGCATATTAATAAACTAATGAAGAGGTAGAAAGTGATTATTATCGGCGAACTTTTAAACGGGATGTATAAAAATGTAGGCAAGGCAATAGTCGAAAAAGACAGGTCTGTTATTCAGCGCATTGCCAAGGCCCAGGTAGAGGCGGGCGCAGATGTTTTGGATTTAAACTGCGGCCCTGTTTCCAAAGACCAGGTTTCGGATTTAAAATGGCTTATTAATGCGGTAGAAGAGGTGACGGATAGGGCTATCGCGATCGACTCAAGCAAGCCAAAGGTTATAGAAGAAGCAATAAAGGTTGCCAGGAATAAGACAATCATAAATTCCACTACTGCCGACGCAGAAAAATTGGAAATACTCGTTCCTCTGGCTAAGCAGCATAACAGCGGCTTAATCGCGCTTTCCATTAATAAGAAAGGCATACCGCAGAATAAAGAACAGAGACTGGAGCTGGCGGCGAACATAGTCGCCTTTTGTATTGAGAATGATTTTCCTGTTACGGATTTATACCTTGATCCTGTAGTGATGCCTGTTGATGTCGCGCAGGCGCAGTTAAAAGAAATTCTGGAGTCGATTAGGGAATTTAAGTTATTATGCGACCCGGCGCCAAAGACAGTAGTAGGTTTAAGCAATATCTCGCAGGGAGTAGTTGACAGGAGTTTAGTAAATAGGACTTTCTTGATTATGGCGCAGGCAGCAGGGCTTGACGCTGCTATAGTTGATCCTTTGGACGAGAAGCTTATGGACGCAATGATTACCGCCGAGCTGGTATTGAACAAGCAGATATATTGCAAGGCGTATTTAGAAGCTTATAGAAAATCTAAATTATAGATATTAATGGCGGCGTACCTCAGCCTGATAGAGCAGTCGGCTCATACCCGATAGGTCAGTGGTTTAAATCCACTCGCCGCCACCATTTTAATTTAAGTTAGGATGAAGAACAGAATCGCAAAGGCGTCAAAAGGGGTTAAAATATTTTCTTCCGTGCTTATTTTAATAGGCATGGTCAATTTTATTTTTATAATTGTTTCTTTTTTTCAGTTAAGGCTGGAACTACAGTTGTGGGATTATATGCCTAATATGTTTTCCCATATGCCGCTCTTAACGATTAATTTTACGGCTTTCTGGCTCTCTACAATAGTCAGCCTTTTGATAATGCTTATCTGGATTATTTCCGGCGTAGGCATGTTATTTTTAAGGGAGTGGGCGAGGCAGTTATTATTAGTTTCCGTAGGAATTTACATTTTGAATAAAGTAATAGACATTTTCATAAACATATCTATTGTAAGTGAGTATTCAGCTGATTTGCCGATACTCCCTTTGGCTATAGGAATTATTTTTGTGCTGGCATTATCTGTTTCTATAACTCATTTCTTTAGCCACCCATCCGTAGTAAAGCAGTTTGAGAAACGCAGTAAATCCTTTCAATAAGTTTTAAATGCTTCAGAAAAATATACTAAAGACTATCCATAAATACGACCTTATTTCGCCTTTGGACAGGGTTTTGATAGGCGTTTCCGGCGGGCCTGACTCCCTGGCGTTGTTATATCTTTTAAATGATCTAAAGGTAAAATTGGGCATAAGCATTATAGTGGCGCACCTTAACCATGGGATAAGGGGCAGGGCGTCTGACTCGGATGAGAGGTTTGTCAGGGATACAGCTGATAAATTAGGGCTGGATTTTATCTCGAGAAAAATTGATTGGCGTCCGCGCCACAAGCACCCCAGCGAAGAGGCGCTTCGTAAATTGCGGTATGATTTTTTATCCGACGCGGCAAAAAAATACAGGATAAATAAAATTGCCCTGGCGCATAATTTAGACGACCAGGCCGAGACTGTTTTGATGCGTTTAATCCGCGGCACGGGCTTATACGGGCTTATTTCTATTTTACCCAAAAGAAGGGTTGGCTCATTTTTTATTATCAGGCCGTTGCTTGAGGCCAGCCGGTTGGATATAGAAAGATACTTGAGAAAGATAAGAGCAAAAGCGCGCGTAGACAAAACAAATCTTGAGGATAATTTCCTAAGAAATAAAATCAGGCATGGCATTCTAAAGGAATTAGAGAAAATCAATCCCAACATAAAAGGAACTTTAGCCCGTTTTAGCCAACAGGCTGTCATTGATTATGATTATCTGCGCGAGAATGCAAAACAATTCCTGAAATCGGGCAGTGGTTCGGCGGTTAAGATTGATTTAAGAAAGTTTAATAGTTCGCATATGGCCCTGCAGAGGATGGCCCTTCGCCTAATCCTGGAAGGCATGGCAGGGGATTTGCGCACTTTTACAAATAAGCACTGGGAAGAAATCCAGGATTTAGCGGCCAACAGGCCTTTAGGTTCAATTGTCCATTTGACCAAGGAGATTTTAGCCAGAAAAGGCAAGGGATACCTTCTTATTTCCAGCAGAAAACATAAAATAAAGCCTTGATTTTATAGGTGGTTAGGAATATAATTAGTTCCTATGCAAAAAGATATGAGCAATCACAAGAAAAACAGAAAAAATCATAAGAAAAATAACAAAGGCATGCTGGGTTGGATATTATTTACCCTGGCTGTGCTCTGGTTGGCCAATATTTTTACTACTTCAAATGTCGCAGGTGTTTATGGCGCGCCCAGAGAGATGATTTACGGGGAATTTTATCAGATCCTCAATGAAAAACCCTCTTCCATTAAGAATTTAGAGTTGATAGATATTACTTTAAGGGGAGAGCTTGTCAACGGAGAGAGATTTTTTGTTGTTATCCCGGAAAAAGATGATGGATTACTTTCCTTAATCAGGGAAAACGTGCGTAATTTCACTGTAAGGACATCAAGAAGCCTCTGGGCTAATATATTCTTTTCTTTTGGGCCGGTTCTTTTATTTATATTATTGTTCTGGTATATGAGTAGGCGTGGCGCCGAGATGGGCAACAAGCTCTGGTCTTTTGGAAAGGCGCGCACCCGTTTGAGTGACGACAAGAAAAACAAGGTAATTACTTTTAATGATGTAGCCGGAGTAGACGAGGCGAAAGAAGAATTAAAGGAGATAATTGAATTCTTAAAAGACCCTAAAAGATTTCAGAGGCTGGGAGGTAAAATTCCCAAAGGGGTTTTATTGGTTGGGCCTCCGGGCTGCGGAAAGACATTGGTTGCCAAGGCCGTTTCCGGAGAGGCGGGAGTTCCTTTCTATAATATAAGCGGTTCTGATTTTGTAGAGATGTTTGTAGGTGTTGGCGCTTCCCGCGTGAGAGATCTTTTTGAACAAGGCAGGAAGGCTGCCAAATTAAGCGCTAAAGGATGTATCATTTTTATAGATGAAATAGATGCTGTGGGCAGGCTTCGTTTCTCCGGCATAGGCGGCGGGCATGATGAACGCGAACAAACGCTCAACCAGCTTTTGGTAGAGATGGACGGTTTTGACCCGCAGGAAGGGATAATACTTATTGCCGCAACAAACAGGCCTGATACACTGGATCCGGCGTTGTTAAGGCCCGGGCGTTTTGACCGTCATGTAGTTATTGACCGCCCTGATATAAAAGGCAGGGAAGCGATACTCAAGATTCATGTGCGTAACATCAAATTAGGCGAAAGCGTTAATTTAGAATCAATCGCGCGCCAGACGCCGGGTTTTTCCGGGGCTGATTTGGCAAATTTATGCAACGAGGGGGCTTTGCTTGCCGCGCGCAACAATAAAGAATCTGTAGGTATAGAAGAATTGGAAGCTGCCATAGAGCGCGTAGTGGCTGGCCCTGAGAGAAAAAGCAGAGTGATTTCTCAAAAGGAGAAGGAAATAGTCGCTTATCATGAAAGCGGGCATTCGCTGGTTTCATTGTTGACTCCGGAAGTGGACCCTTTGCATAAAGTTTCCATCATCCCCCGCGGCTTGGCTGCTCTGGGTTATACGATGCAGCTGCCTTTGCAGGATAGGTATATAATGACCAGGAAAGAATTATTAGGAAGGATTACTGTGCTCTTGAGTG
>JAQTPJ010000043.1 GCA_028712915.1 Candidatus Omnitrophota bacterium | reverse complement strand
TGGAAAGATAAATCTGGCTGTCCTTAAAACCGATTTCTATAAGTTTGAAAGTGGCGAATTTCATCATTATGGGCGGCCCGCAGACAATAGCCACGGCATTCTCAGTATTTACGTCGCTTTTATTCAAAATTGTCGTAACAACTCCGACGTTGCCCTTCCATGAATCATCGCACACATCCACTGTGAGTTTCATATCTATGTCTTTTCCATCCTGCCATTCCTTAACCAAATCTTTATAAATGATATCTTTGGGGGAACGCGCGCCGTAGCGCAGCATAATCTTCTTGTAATCTCCTTTATTGTTCAGTAAAGCGAACAACAAACTGCGCAAAGGCGCCAGGCCTACTCCGCCGCCGACGATATATATTTCTTTGCCTTTAAAATCCTGTAAAGGATAACCTTTGCCATACGGGCCCCTTACGCCCAATTCTATATTCTTTTCCAGGGAATGCAGTTTCTGCGTAACTTTACCCGCCTTCATGATGGTAATATCAAATTGCTCTTTAACCGCCGGGTTGGATGAAGGCGTAAACGGAGCCTCTCCCAGCCCGGGAACGTATAATTCCACAAACTGCCCTGTCTTAAACGAAAACCCTCCGTTTGTGTTATTAAACACAAAGGTCTTTATGGTCTGGCTCTCCTCAATAATATCTATTAATTTTACTTTGACGGGATTGTAGGGATTATTTTCCATTACACCGCCGCCTTTGCTTCTGCCGCCATATTCTTTAATATCCTTCTGATATCTATCTTCCCGGGGCATCCGCTTATACACCTGCCGCATCCGGTGCAGGCGATAATCCCTAACGTATTAGGGAAAAAAGCGAATTTCTTATCATAACGGTTGCGCAGCCTCTGGAATAAACGCTTGCGCGGATTTGCCCCGCCCGCAACAACCGCAAAATCTTTATAAAGGCAGGCATCCCAAATCTTACGCCTGATATTTTTATTCTCTTCTTTGCTGTCGCCTAAAAAGAAACAGTGGCAGGTAGGGCAGATAAAATTACAGCTGCCGCATTCAACGCATGTCTTGGCTTCGTCTTTCCAGATCTGAGAATCAAAGCACTTCTCTACAACGCCCTGGAGTTCATTCTTGCGCGGGACGCCGTATTTAGAGATATTAAATGCCACATCCGAAGATGCGGTATCCCTGATATCTCTCTTTCTCTGCAGCTGCGCGTTGCTAGCCAGGCTGAATTTGTTCTTATACTCAGCGATATAATTTCTCGCCCTCTGGGTCGCCACCTCAACTATATAGCCGTCTTTAATATCGCAAAGGCCCAAGTCGTAATTTTTCTCCGGGTAGGGATTAATATCTAAAGCCAGGCAAAAACATGTTTCCAAAGGATTAGCGCAGTCAGAAGCGATAATAAACATATCCTGTCTTTTCTTTATGTAGAAAGGGTCCTTGAAATCCCCCTGCGTAAACACGAAATCAGTAATATCCAACCCCTGCAAATCGCAATTCTTCGCGCCGACCAATAAAACCGGCTTCTTTCTGTTCTTGGGGTCGCTGAAATCATCCGATACTTTTTCTTTGCAGGAAAAAACAAACTGCTTCAGGGAATCCTGAGCCCTCACGCCAGAAAGAGACAAGCCTTCAAGGTTATCATCGTACTTTTGCCAATAAAGCAATTTCCTTTTGCCTTGTTTCCAATCAAACCGGGCAGGTTTCTCTTTTAAATAAAACGTAACGAAATCGCGCGAGATTTCTTTTATGAAATCAGCAAAATCCGGTTTTGATATAAAGAAATTCTCCATATTAATCTTCTATCTAATAAAAATTTAATAATATTTCAGCACAGATAATCTGCGTATTATATAATTTTATATATTAATCTTCTATCTCGATATTTTCTATATAGCACTCTTCGCCCGACACCAATTCGTTTGATTTTGAATTACAATGCGGGCAGGATAAGTTAATTTCTTTGTCCACGTTAAACACTTTTCCGCAGCCGCCGCATTTAACCTTAGGCTCAACAACCACAACCTCTAATTCTGCGCCTGATAAGGCTGTGCCTGCCGCGGCTATCTTGAACGCCTCCCTGATTGACTGCGGGTTGCCGTGGGCCATCCTACCCAGCAGAAATTTCACCCTGCTGACTTTCTTGCCGGCCACCTTGCCAAGGGCTTTCTCTACTTCTTTTTTTACCAAGCTAAATTCGTGCATATTATTCAGCTGTCCTTAAAAAATAAGACAGGACCTCTAATTCTTTTGATAAATCGACATTGCTTACCACCACTTCATCTGGCACCCTTAAAACAATAGGCGCAAAATTAAGAATACACCTGATGCCGCAATTAACCAATGTGTCCGTTATCTTCTGCGCGCTAAAAGCAGGCACTGCCAGAAGAGCTATCTTAACTTTATCTTTCTTAAGAAACTCCTGCACTTTTTCTATATCGCATATCTCTATTTCTGAAGTTTTATTGCCGATTTTACGGGTATCAATATCAAACGCCGCCTTTATGCTGAATCCCTGCTCCCTGAATGCCGGATAAGACAATAATGCCATGCCCAGGTTGCCGGCGCCTATCAAAATAACGTCCAAAACCTTGTCCTTACCTAATATATTACGCACTGCCTCTTTGAGCTTGGAGACCTCGTAACCTGTGCCGGAAATCCCAAACTGGCCAAAATGAGATAAATCCTTCCTGACCTGCGTGTCAGTAAGGTCTGTTAATTCCGCTAAATCTGAAGAGGAAATTGCTTTTTTGCCGTCTTGCTCGAGGCGGGTTAACTCCCTTAAATAAAGGGACAATCTGGAGATTGTGTTTCTGGAGATTTTCTTCTTGGATGAAGTCTGCGGCATTATATTTGCTATCTGTGAAATTTTTCCCAATTAAGTCCAAATTTTATCCTACACGCAACAACATGTCAACAATTATTTCATTTTTTTATTGTTGATTTTTTGGTAAGCAGAAGGGGGAATACAATATCCGATACACAGCAGGGAATCATCACTGCCAGGACAGTATAAATAAATACTAAACCCACGAGATGAACCCATTCCGTAAGCCCGAAACTTATAAGGTAAAATATAGAGGCCATACTGCTTACTAAAATATGCGCGGCATGCGAAAAAATTGTGCTTTTCCTGGTCGTATCCGGCACCATAAGCCCCGCGAACAAACCCGCTACTACAAACGGCATAATAAGGCCGGGATGCTCTACTATACATACATGAAGGTGCATCTTGACTCCCATCAGAGAACCCGATATATAAGGTATGTATATATCGCTGATTCCGCAAATACCTACAGAACCTATAAAACCGATAATTATCGCTTTAAGGACTTTCTTTTCATAACGCCAGAACATAGCTGTCGTGGCAGCGGCGCTAAAAAGCAGATGTATAGGATGAAACACATGAAAAAGTTCCCTGGAAGGTCCGGAAATATCTTTTGAACCGAAAACCTCGGCGCTGAAAGTCAATATACCCAAAATTATAATGCCCACGACAACGCTGAATATACTGTAAGGAAGGTGCTCCCTTAACTCTTCGAGAATATGCTTAAAGCTCCTGTCTTCATTAATTGTATGGTGGCTCACAATTTACCTCCCTTGCATAACTTTCTTAGAAATTTAAATACTTATCCCAGTACTGAAAGAGTTTTTTTGTGGCGATAATATCTCCTAAACAATACCTGGCTATGTTCAGAAATTTCCCTTCCTTAAATAAATCCTTAACCTGATAGCCAGTTACTTCGCCTTCCTTGGGGCTGTCTATGCCAAACGCCTTGCACCACATATGCAGGTTGAAACGCCTGCGCACAGAGCCAAGGAACGTCAATCTATCCAATAAGTCGATATGCATGTCGGAAGAGTAACGGTTAGGCATAAGGTTTTTAGCGGACTTTATATTATTAATCGCGGAACGTATCATCAAAAACGGCGCGTCAAAACCCCTGCCGTTAAAAGTGACTATCTGCTGGTACTGCGCCATCTTCTTCCAAAAAGCCTCCAGCAACTCCTTCTCGTTCTTGAACGCGATAAACTCTGTTTCCTTCTCCTTGAGCGGCTCTGTGTCTTTGGGGTTCTGATACAACACAAAACTATCGTCGCAATCAGCGTCAATCAAACCTATTGCCACCACCTGGGCTGTCAAAGGATAAAAACTAAGGCTTTCCTTTACGTTCATTTCATCTTCAGGGTTCTCGGCATACTTAAGAAGGAATTCTTTTGAATGCTCATCTAAAGAATCAAAATCGCAACCCGCAGTTTCTATATCTATAACTACCCTCTTTTGTCTATTCATAAGGCCGCCTTTCAATTTATCCCGCACCTTTTACATATTCAAAGACTTTAAAGAATTAATCGTTAAAATAATTTAATACTAAAAAGGTGCGGGATTAATTCGCGCACACAACTTATGTTCGTTACGCTCCATAAGTTGTGTGCTCATTAATAATCAAAGTGATCATACAATCTTTTTAAAACCATTGATTCATCTTCATTTACATCTATGTTCCTCAATGTTGAATAATTCTCGTCTGAGTCAACGCCTTCAAACCTGTTGTAGTCTACCGACAACCTGTCCAGGACTTTCTTCTCATTGACAAAACGGGACAAGCGGTTAAAGCTGAAAATCCCGCCGTTCTGGCCCTGGTTATGCATAGATAGAAACAATTTTGATTTCGCCCTTGTCACCGCCACATAAAAAAGCCTTCTCTCCTCTTCTATGCTCTCCGCGTCTTCCATAGAATAAGAAACCGGCAGGCATCCTTCCATTAAAGAAATGACAAATACGGATCCCCACTCCAAGCCTTTGGCGGAATGTATAGTAGATAAAACAACCGGTTTCTCGTCAATCTTCTTTTGAGAGATACTGACGGCGCTGCGCTCCGGAGCCTCCAGCGCCACAAAATCCACTAAAAACTCCTCGGTGGTCCTGTATTCGCTGGAAACCTGAACCAGCGCTTTCAAATCGTCGTTTCTCAAATGGTAATCATCAAACTTATTCTTCATTATAGGAAAATAAAAATCCCTGATTATGCTCAACTTCTCCGAAAGGCTCAACTCTTTATCGCTTATCTTGCGCGATAATCTCAGGAACCTCGTAAGCGGCTGACTGATTTTATGGTCGCTTAAAAATTCCTTAAACGCCAGCTCTAAAGACGGGCTGTTTTCGATAGCGCGATAAATCCTTTCGGCAGTGCGCGGGCCTATGCCATCGAACAACATAAGAATCCTGTTCCACGCCAATTCATCGCGTTTATTCTGAAAAATCTTAAGGAAGGACAACACGTCTTTAACGTGCGCCGTCTCTATAAAACGTATTCCTCCGTATACCATAAAAGGTATTCCCAATTTGGATAAAGCCAACTGCAAAGGTAAGGAATGATGATTGGAACGGTATAAAACGCCTATTGAAGAAAGCTCGCTGCCGTCGTCATAAAACCTTTTTATCCTATCGGCTATAAAATCAGCTTCCTGGTAGGCGTCTTTAAAGAAATTCAACTGCGGCATCTCGCCTTCCTTATTCATGGTAAATAATGCCTTTGTATATTTCTGGCCTCCCGCCTCGATAACCGCGTTGGCTACATCAAGAATCTGCTGGCTGCTGCGATAGTTATGTTCCAGTTTTATAATTTTGCATTTGGCAAACACCTTGGGAAAATCAAACATATTTTTATAATATGCCCCGCGAAAGCTGTAGATACTCTGGGTGTCGTCGCCTACTGCCATAACATTATGGTGTATCCTGCCCAAAAGATAAACAATCTCTGCCTGCAGTTTATTCGTATCCTGAAACTCGTCAACCATAATATAGTTAAACTTGGAGGAAACTTCTTTTAATATCTCTTCTTTTTCCAGCAAAAACTTGGAATAAAGCAGCATATCGTCGTAATCCACGACAGTATGGCTTAACTTATAATCAATGTAAGCCTTATGCAGCCTTTCTATATCTTTGCTCAAATCAAGGAAGTGCGGATAGTCCCTGTCTAAAATTTCTTTTACGCCCTGGGAACGGTTTATGGACATGCTGATAATATTCCTTAAGGTGTCTTTTTTGGGAAACCTCACCTTATGCTCTAAGAGCCCGAGCTTTCCGGCCAAAAGGTGCAGGACGTCTGCGCTGTCCGCTTCGTCGAGAAAATTGATATTTCCCTTAAACCCTAAATGCTGGCGGTATTTTTTTATTATGCGGTAGGCGAATGAATGAAATGTCCCGCCCTCTACCTGGCGGCAGAGTTTATTATGGCAGGATGCCCTGTCAAGCATCTCCTTTGCGGCCTTACGCGTAAACGTAAGCAGCAATATGGATGACGGCTTTACGCCGTTTAATATTAAATTTAATACGCGGTACTCAATAACCCTGGTCTTGCCTGTGCCTGCCCCTGCCACAACGAGCAAAGGCCCGGCTATAGTAGTTACAGCCTCATACTGCGAGGGGTTAAGGGTATTCTTAAGATTCATTTCCTTCATTTAACCTTTAAGGAGGATTATGTCTTGGGATTTTCTTGCGGAGAATCAGGCTGAGGAGGCTCTTCTGCCTTGCCCTTGCCTTCCTCGGGCTGAACAGATACAGATTTTTCCTCTTCAGGTTTTATCTCTGTTTTCTCTTCTTTTTTCTCTTCCTGCGGCGGCACAACTTCTTTAGGCTCGGCAGACGCCGCTGCCAATCTCTGCTTATTGATCTCCTCTAACTCTTTGCTTAATTCGTCGTATTGTCCCTTTAGTCCTTCGTGGACCTCTTCAAGTAATTTTAATTTATTCTTCAGCTCGGCGTTTTCTTTAGCGAGCGGCTCACTGCCTTTCTTAGCGGCTTCCAATTCCTTCTGGATATTCTCTTTCTCCTGCTTGCACTTCTCGGCCTCTTTCTTCAAGGGGTCTATCTGCGACTTCAGCGTTTCTTTCTCGGCGACTTCCTTTTTAATCTCGTCGTCCTTCTTAAGCATGGCGTCCCTGACAGCATCTAAATCCGCGGCCTTTTGCGTCAATTGGCTGTTGACACTTTTTAAACTATCCGATTCGCTTTTTGTCTTTTCCAGAAGGGACTCTATCTTTTTCCGCTCTTCTTTCTCTTTGGTAAATTCTTCCTGTATTTTTTTAATCTCTGTCTCTAAATTGGCTATATTCTCAAGGTAG
>JAQTPJ010000042.1 GCA_028712915.1 Candidatus Omnitrophota bacterium | reverse complement strand
GATATAGATCCGGCGGTAGTATTATATATAATGCAGAAAGATAA
The DNA here is from genome assembly GCA_028712915.1 of Candidatus Omnitrophota bacterium. Taxonomy (GTDB): domain Bacteria; phylum Omnitrophota; class Gorgyraeia; order Velamenicoccales; family JABMQK01; genus JAQTPJ01. The sequence continues at coordinate 7,095 of JAQTPJ010000042.1, read as the reverse complement.
AATTGGCCCTGAGCAGATGGAGGAAATACTCAATAAGCAGAGCGGACTTAAAGGTGTATCAGGCATAAGTAATGACATGAGGCTTATCGGAAAGGCCGCCAAGAAAGGCAGCAAGCGTGCAAAAATAGCCTTAAGCGTTTTTACATACAGCATAAGAAAATATATCGGGGCTTATATTGCTGTTATGGGCGGTGTGGACGCGGTGGTTTTTACTGCCGGCATAGGAGAGCACATTAATCTTAAAAGAATGATTTCTTACGGCATCACGGGTTTTCTTAAGAAATTAAACGTAAAATTCCTGGTCATACATACCGACGAAGAATTGACGATTGCTCAGGAAATGTACGCGTTAGTAAGCAAGAAAGAGAGGAATTAGAAAAATGTTTCATATTTTTTGTAAATCGAAGATAAGCGACCTGAAGGTAACCGAGGCTAACCTTTATTATGAAGGAAGCATTACCCTGGACGCTAAGATTTTAGAAGCAGCAGGAATAAGAGAAGGCGAGAAGGTTGAGATTTTGAATATAAATAACGGCTCAAGAATAGAAACTTATGTAATAAAGGCAAAAAAGGGTTCCGGCGTTGTTTGTTTAAACGGGCCTGCCGCGCGTTCCGGCCATACAGGGGATAAAATAATAGTTTTGTGTTATGGTCTGTTAAGCGGCGAAGAAATTAAGAAAGCAAAGATGAAGGTTATAAAAGTTGATGAAAGAAACAGGATTAAACATACGCATTTACGGTGATAAGGCGCTTAGGCGCAAAGCCAAACCAATAAAAAAAGTAGGCAGCGAGGAGAGGCTGCTTGCCGAAGAGATGGCAAATATTATGCATGCCAATGCCGGGGTTGGACTAGCCGCTCCGCAGGTGGGTGTCAATAAACAGATTATAGTTGTAGATATAGGCAACGGCCCTTTAAAATTATTTAATCCTCGAATCAAACAGAGAAAAGGTTCTTGTTTGATGGAAGAAGGGTGTTTGAGCCTGCCGGGCGTTTCGGTAAATGTAAAAAGGGCAAAAGAAATTTGCGTGGAATGCTTGGATGAATCCAGCAAAAAAGTATCGATGCGGGCGGAGGATTTATTGGCCAGAGTCATCCAGCATGAGATAGACCACTTAAAGGGAAAGTTAATAGTAGACTACGCGGACATTCTGCGCAAATTAAAAATAAGAAAGGCGTTTAAGAAAAAGTTAAAAAAATAAGCCGCAGTCATGAAAAACTGTTCTAATAAAGAAATAAACCTGAAAAATTGTAATTGCACCTACGAACCTTGCCCGCGCAAAGGAATCTGTTGCGAGTGCGTGGCATATCACAGAAAAAATAACCAATTGCCAGCCTGTTATTTTTCTTCCTCCGCCGAGAAAACATACGATCGTTCCATAGATAACTTTATCCGGGATTATAAAGGCTAAAATAATGAAGAATAGGTTGCCTGTGTGGTTTAAGCAAGATTTACCTTCTCAAAAAGCATTAGATCTTTCGGATTCCTTAAGAAATGAATTTAAGTTAAATACTGTTTGCCACAGCGCGAAGTGCCCTAATATGCCGCATTGTTTTTCTAACCGCCACGCGACATTTATGATTTTAGGCGATACCTGCACGAGAAGATGCGGATTCTGCAATGTTAAAAAGATTGAAAGAGGATTGAATCGGCAGCTGCCAGTGGATTTTGATGAGCCATACAGGATAGCGCAGGCTGTAAAGGTTCTTAATTTAGAGTATGTGGTTATTACGTCAGTGACGCGCGATGATCTAGATGATGGCGGCGCGGCGCATTTTGTCAATACAATACGGGCAGTCAGGGGATTGAATCCTGATATCGGTATTGAAGTCCTTATACCTGATTTTATGGGTTTACATAACGCTTTAGAGTCGGTTGTTAAAGAAAAACCAAAAGTTATTTCGCATAATTTAGAAACAACGAGCAATATATTTAGTTTGGTAAGAGGCGAAGCGAATTACAGGCGTTCTTTAAATTTACTTAGCAATATTAAATCAATGAATCCTGCCCAGGTTAGTAAATCTTCGATAATGCTGGGTTTAGGAGAGGCGGATTCTGATTTGAGAGAGGCGCTTTATGATTTACGCAGCGTCAATTGCGATATGCTGGTATTAGGCCAGTATTTAAGCCCTTCAACAAACCATTATCCTGTGCAGAAATTTTATTCACCGCAGGAATTCGATAATTGGAAAGATTTTGCCTATCGCATAGGCTTTAAGGATGTCTGCGCTTTTCCTTTGGCAAGGACATCATACCTTTCTCTAAACAAAGACAGACAATGTACGATATCATAATAATCGGGGCAGGGCCGGCAGGATTGACCGCGGCGATTTATTGCGGCAGGTCAAAGCTGCGCACAAAAATAATCGAGAAGGCGCAGCCCGGCGGCCAGGTTAATCTTACGGAAAAGGTGGAAAATTTCCCAGGCGTGTTTATGGCTGATTCCAAAAAGATAAGCGAGGTAATGATAAAACAGGCAAAGGAATTGGAAAGCGTGGAGATAGATGAGTTTAAAGATGTAAAAAGCGTTAATTGCAAGGATGGTATCATAGAGATAAAAGGCAGTTCGGATATTTCAGGCAAGGATTTTTCTCATCAATGCAAGGCGTTAATCTTAGCTTGCGGCGCCCAGCCGAAAAAATTAGGGTTGAAAGGCGAAAGCGAGTTTACAGGAAAGGGCGTTTCTTATTGCGCGATTTGTGACGCCCCGTTTTTTAAAGATAAAGACATTGTCGTCATAGGCGGCGGTGATGCCGCGCTGGAAGAAGCGCTTTACCTGGCAAAATTCGCAAAGAGCATTAAGTTAATTCATCGCCGTGACCAGTTGCGCGCCAGCGGCATATTGCAGGACAGGATAAAGAATAACCCTAAAATGGAACTGGTGTTAAGCTCTATCCCTCTGGAAATTTCAGGAAAGAATTTCGTGGAAAAGATTAGCGTAAAAAATGTCAAGACCGGCAAGGAAAGCGAGATCAATTGTAGCGGCGTGTTCATTTTTGTGGGTTATGCTCCTAATACAAAATTTTTAGAAGGGTTTTTGACTTTAGACAGTGATAATTATATAATTACTGATGAAGAAATGGCGACTGAGAAACAGGGAATTTTTGCCTGTGGAGACTGCAGAAAGAGGCCGTTCAGGCAGATTGTTACAGCCTGCGGCGAAGGCGCGGTAGCGGCGCATTCAGCGGAAAAATATTTAACAAACAATAACCGCTAAAGAAAAAACGGATTGATACGCCAAAAGAAATCACTGTGATTAAGCATAAGAAGTTGCAGAAGTGGATAAAGGATATGGTGCGTCTTTGCCAGCCGAATTGCGTTATCTGGATTGACGGCTCGCAGAAGCAGAAGAAACAGCTGGAAAAAGAAGCCTGTTCTACCGGCGAGATAATCCGCTTAAGCCATAAGAAACTGCCCGGATGTTTTTATCACAGGACAGCCATAAATGATGTGGCCAGGACGGAAAACCTGACTTTTATCTGCACAAAAAATAAATCAGAAGCCGGGCCGACTAATAATTGGATGCCGCCAAAGCAGGCTTATAACAAGGCGAGGGGTATATTTAAAGGCTCTATGAAATCTCGCAAGATGTATGTAATACCATTTTCAATGGGGCCGGCTGGTTCTCCTTTCAGCAAAATCGGCGTGGAATTAACCGACAGCATATACGTAGTTTTGAATATGCTTATTATGACGCATGTGAGTAAGCAAGTATTGGATGTTCTTGGCGAGGACGGAGAGTTTACAAAGTGTTTGCACGGCAAGGCAGAACTGGATATCAAGAAACGGTTAATTCTTCATTTTCCGCAGGATAATACAATTTGGAGCGTTGGTTCTGGTTACGGCGGGAATGTGTTATTAGGAAAGAAATGTTTGTCTTTGCGTATAGCCAGTTATCTGGCAAAGAAAGAAGGTTGGCTTGCTGAACATATGTTGATTATGGGTATAGAAGATGCCAACGGCCATATCCAGTATATCTCCGGCGCTTTTCCCAGCGCTTGTGGAAAGACCAATCTCGCTATGCTTGTGCCGCCGAAATCCTATAAGAAAAAAACCTATAGGGTTTGGACCGTGGGTGATGATATTGCCTGGATGCGCATTGATTCCGACGGAAGTTTATGGGCGATTAATCCTGAGGTAGGATTTTTTGGCGTTGCTCCGGGGACTAATTCAGGTTCAAATCCCAATGCTGTTGAGACAATCAAGAAGAACACAATTTTTACAAATGTCCTGTTGAAGCATGACAAAACGGTCTGGTGGGAAGGCGCAGATGGCCCTGTGCCCAAGAAAGGCACAGACTGGATGGGTAGGCCCTGGAAACCCGGCATGTTGGATGATTACGGTAAAATTATTAAGGGAGCTCATTCTAATAGCCGTTTTACCGCGCCTCTTTCGCAGTGCCCATCGGTTTCCTTTAGGTTGGAACAACACCACGGCGTTCCTATTAGCGCGATATTGTTCGGCGGACGCCGGGCGCATTTAGCGCCGCTGGTTTATGAGTCATTTAACTGGCAGCACGGAGTATATATAGGCGCGACTATGGCTTCCGAGAGGACGTCGGCGCAGTTCGGAAAATTAGGCGAAGTGCGTTTTGACCCTATGGCTATGTTGCCTTTCAACGGTTATAATACGGCAGATTATTTCAGGCATTGGCTGCAGATGGGTAAGCGCATGAAGAAACAGCCGAGGATTTTCTATGTTAATTGGTTTAGGGTGGATGAAAATGGCAAATTCCTCTGGCCGGGATTCGGAGAAAATTTGCGCGTATTAGAATGGATTTTGAAACGCTGCAACAATGAAGTAGGCGCGATAAAGACAGCTATCGGCTACATACCTAAAATAGAAGATATTAATACTCAAGGGTTAAATTTACCTAAAGGCAATTTGAAGAAATTATTCACAATAGATAAGCATGAATGGAAGGAAGAATTGGAAAGACAGCGTAGTTTCCTGGCGATTTTCGGCGATTCGCTTCCCGAAGAGATTTTAGAGGAACATCGGGATTTAGAAAAACGCCTTGGCTAATTAACCGTAAATAAGCAGACTTGAAGAAGATACTAAATTTTATCCTTAAAATCAGCATCTCGATAGGGCTGCTGGTTTTTTTATTTAATCGCATAGGCATTAGCGCCGAAAAGACGCTATTTTATATTCGAGCTGTAGAACCTTTGTATTTTTCTGCGGCAGTACTTTTGTTTATATTTGTCATTTATCTGGGCATTGTAAGATGGAATATGCTGTTGAAGGCCGTCAAGCACGACTTGAAGTTTAAGAGAATCTTTATTTCTTATTGCGGCGGTTTATTTTTTAATGTGTTTTTGCCGTCGAGTATAGGAGGGGATATTATAAGGACGACGGATTTGTCTTTACACACCAAAGACAGCTCTTCGATACTTGCTACTGTTTTCTTGGATAGGGTTGTGGGTTTTGTCGGCTTGGCATTAGTGGCGTTTTTAGGGTTTATTATGGCATATTTCTACGGCTTAAAATATAACCCGCAGCTACTTCTATTTATGCTGTTTTTTACATTGTTATTGGTTTGTATTTTTACTGTTTTGTTTAGCAAGAAGGTATTTAATTTAGTCAATAAGTTTATGGTGTTTAGTTTCCTGAAAAATTACCTTGTTAAATTCCACGATTGCTGCCATTCTTTTCGTTTTCAAAAAGTAGTATTAGTAAAAACAATTTTAATATCTTTTTTGTTGCAGGCTGCTTATTCAGTTGTGTTTTGCCTGGTGGGGTTATCTTTGGGCATACATATAAATATCATCCATTATTTTACGCTTGTGCCCATAATAAGCTCGGTTACCATAATTCCCATTGCCGTCGGCGGTTTAGGTTTAAGGGATAACGCGGCTGTGGTCTTGTTTTCCGCCTTGGGCGTGGCAGCGGATAAAGTTGTCGCTATGACATTAATAAATTTTGCCTTTTTGTTCTTCATAGGGATTGCCGGCGGAATAGTTTATGCCGCGGCATTATATAGCCGGCGGCTGTAATATTGTCAAAGAAATATCTTCCTCATAAGAATCCTCGTATTAAGATTAAGATAAATCAATAAATAGATATTTATATGCCTAAACAGAAGAAATATATAGTCAGCGCTTGTTTGATAGGCAAGGCCTGTTTTTATGACGGCTCGTCAAGGTGTGTGCCCGAAATGAAAGAGCTGTTTGATTCCGGAGTGGTTATAGCTTTGTGTCCAGAAGAACTAGCTGGTTTTAAAGCTCCCAGGCCGCCGATAGAGATTTTTGCCGGCGCAGGGGAAGATGTTTTAAAAGGTAAGGCTTATATATTTAATAAGGAAGGAAAGGATGTTACCATAAATATAATAAAAGGCTCTAAGGAATTCTTGAAGATAGCTCAGGACAGCGGTGTGAGTCAAGCTGTGCTTAAGGCGAGGAGTCCTTGCTGCGGCAAAGGTAATATATACGATGGGACATTCAACGGTAAATTAAGGAAAGGTAACGGAGTTACAGCAGCTTTGTTATTGAAAAACGGCTTTGAGGTTGTCACTGATGAAGAATTTTTAAAGAGACACAGGACTAAGAAAACCACCAGCAAGTCACCCAAGAGATAAATGCCTAAGATGAGAAAATCCACAGAGAATAATTTTATAAAGTTTTTAGGCACGGCGGGCGCGCGTTTTGTGATGATAAAACAGCTTCGCGCCTCTGGCGGCATCTGGATTAATTGCGACGGGACAAATGTGTTGGTTGACCCCGGCCCAGGCAGCATTGTGCGCTGCGCAAGCTCAAGGCCGAAGCTAGACCCTTCAAAGTTAGACGCGATTATCTTAACGCACAGGCATCTTGACCATTCCAATGACGTAAACGTGATGATTGAGGCGATGACTGAAGGGGGTTTTAAGAAACGCGGCCACCTGTTCATCACCAAAGACGCGGTGGAAGATGATTCTGTGGTATTGAAGCACGCACTTAATTTTGTGGAGTCAGTAGAATTCCTAAGCGAGAAAAAGGAATACAGCGTCGGAAATTTTACTTTTATGACCGGCCCGCGCAATTTGCATCCGGTTGAAACGTATGGGTTGAAATTTAGCATAAACGCAAAGAGCGTTTCCTTGATTGGCGACACCGCA
>JAQTPJ010000041.1 GCA_028712915.1 Candidatus Omnitrophota bacterium | reverse complement strand
GGCTCGCCTATATTTTCATGTCCGTCGTAATAAAAATATTTCTCTGTTACAGTATTCCCATTAATATCTTTAACTACCACGCGCGAAGGCAAACATACAATCCAATCATTACTATTATAGGTATAATAAGTAAAAGTTATTCTTTTATCTTGTCCTATATCAGAACCGTCCTCTGTGTTGACTTCGCCGTATTCGATTATTTGCGTAGGGTTTCCGTATTGCGGAGATTCTTGATAAAGGTAACCCGTCCTTATCCTTCGCGCAGAATCATCGCCCTCATATGTATAAATATTGGACTCGCTCAAGAATACAAACCGGGCCTGCGGATAACCTGTATAAATGTTTTCTGAAACACCCCAGGTATTTTCTGACTTTGCAAAAAGCCTGCCCGAACTATCGAATGTTTCCTGGCAATACAATCGGCCCTTTTTATAATCATCCTGATGAAAATAATTCACGCTGTAATTGCCTTGCGCATCTGTTGTAGTTACTTTGCCGAAGCCGCGGAATTCCCTATCTCTATAATCAAACTCTGCTTTATCGTATTCATATTTTGTAGAATAAGTATTCCCTCTGCCATCATTTGTCTGAATCCCAACAACAACATTTACAGGGAATGATAATTTTACTTTATCAGCTGGCTGCGTATTGTCATAGCCAACATATGCATCATAAGTAACTGTTGCAGCGCCTCCTATTCCATTAGAAATGCCGGATAATAAATCAGGTGTCGGGCCGTTATTAAACTGCACATCCCAATGGTCATAGTTATCATTTCCTCTCATAACTCTGTCGGGCAGGCCGTCTCCGTTTATATCAAAGAAATCAACGTATACCGCCTGAGTACCAGCCCTAATATGAGCCCTGCCAGAAACATTGTTATGTATAATAGGCCCCCACTCTGCAATAGGCTCAAAACCATGTCCGTTATTTATTTGCACCTGCCAATTGGCAAACTGATTATCGTGATTACGCATAACTCGATCCGGTAGACCATCTCCATTTATATCAACAGTACTAACGCAGGCAGGGTCGCCATAACCCATATACGACCAAGAACCATAAAGATTACCCAACGGCCCCCACTCCTCTAGATTTTCAAAACCCCGGCCATTATTAAATTGCACACCCCACGTATCATCTCCCGTGTTGTTATCCATAAGATGATCAGGCAGGCCGTCGCCGTTTATGTCAAAAGTAGCAAAATAAATATTACTGCTGCCTGTCCTTATATAGCTCTCGCTAATATGGCTTTGATGCTGAACATTAGGCCATTGGATAGCATTATTAAAACCGCTGCCGTTATTTAACTGAACATTCCAATAATTTTGCCATTGGTACCAACGAATTATCCTATCAGGCTTGCCGTCGCCGTTGATGTCGAATAAATCGATATATCCCCAGACAGGCGGATCATAAGCGAATCCCCAGAGTTTTGTATAATCAGGCTGATAATGAAAACCGTCTATATTAGTCCAGGCAACGCTATTTTCAAAACCGTTTCCATTATTCAACTGAACTTCCCACTGGTTATAATTATTATTATAATTATGATAAATCCTGTCGGGTAAGGCATCGCCATTAATGTCAAACGTATTCACTTCGCCATGCTGATTGCCATATCTCACACAGGCGCGCTTGCTATTACTGCTCTGATTGGCTAACCCAGGCCAAATCTCTAAATCATCAAACCCGCTGCCGTTATTTAACTGAACCCATAGCTGATTATACTGCGAGTCGCTATAACCCCTGAATACCCTGTCTGGCAACCCGTCACGGTTAATATCAAAAGTATCTACACGTGTCTCGGCCCCGCCGGAAAACCTGATGCCTGCCCAATCATTATTATTGAAGTTATGAATATTTCCCCAACTGGACAATTCAGAGAAAGAATAAGGTTTTTCCTGATAAACGAATTCTATAGATGGAAATGACAACGCATCAGTCAAGCCATATTGGGTTATTGATGACAAAAGCGCCCTCTTTGTGCTAGGGCTATACTCGTAAGATAAACTATATTTTCTAATTCGAGCGCCATTCTGCTTTACTGTAACAGCCTGTAGTAATTTATTTGTCCTTATCAAGAAATTTGAACGGTAACTGAAAGAATAATCTTCTCTTACGCTATCGCTGTAATCAAAATCCACTTCAAAGGCAGGATTTAAATTATTTTCACCGCTGTATCCGGTATAATTTATTTTATCAGGATAAATCTGATTGGCGTCCTTAATATAGGTAAGCGCCATATAGTTGCCTAAAACATCTTTAACCTTATCCAGGCACCATTTAAAAACATCGGAATCAACCGCTTGCTGCGAACTTTGGGCCTGGCCGAAATAATAGGTAGTACCTCCTTTATCTTTGGCTATCCAGTAGTTGCCGCTTAAAGTAAACTTCATAAATGAGCCTTCTATCTTAGCGCGGTATTCATTGCCGCCTATATTTACCAATTCTGTTGTCGAACCGCCTGATTTAAAAATAAAAGTATCTTGGCTATTATTGTAAGCAGGCACACCATTTTTTGTAGAACGCTCAATGCATCCCAATTCCAGAGACCAACCCATTCCTAAAATTCCATTTCCCGACTGGGAAGAATAGACCAAAACAACATTGGGTTGGATGCCCTTCCTGCCGGCAGGAACAGATATAGGTACGGAATAGGTTAATGCTCCGGTGAACAAACTCGGTTGTAGATTTTGTAAAGCGCCTGCGTTGAAATCCGAATAGGCATTATTTGCCGGGGAACCGCCATTACCCACAGCCTGCAAGCTATCTTTAGCAGAACTATCTTTTTTGTTTTCATCGACCTCTGTAAAATTTTCTGGCGGCTGTTTTGAATCTACCTTTTCAAAATTATCCGAATTGGCTTTTGCTTTTGTATCATCTTCGGCTTGGGATGAATCTAAATTTTCAGCAAAAACAACAGCGGCATCTTGCAAACAAAAAACAAAAATGTGTATTATGGCTAAAAATAAAGAAATCAACTTGTAGGTTCTATTAAATCTATCTTTTATCATTTGGTTGCGGAGGATTTCTTATTATAAATACATTTGTCTCTGCAAAGGTCCATCTTCCATAGATGTTTCTTGCTTCAACCCTTATTCTCTTACTGCCAAAATCATTCTTTGCCGTACGCCAGGAATAACCCGGGGAAGATGTCCAATTGCGTATTACTTTTTTATTAACCAGATAACGGTATTTTAAATTGCATCCAGGATTGCGGACCCTCACCCTGATATCGACAATATCCCCTGCTGTGACTTTAGATTTATTTTTAGGAATTAGCGAAGTAATTAACGGTACCGGCCTTAAATAAGGGCAGATCCTCTCTATTGTTAAAAGGCTGGAATAATCACTTTCATTAGAATTAATCTGTGGCGAGGGGCTTGCCTGGCTAAGCAGGAAAATAAAATTGACTGCTATAACTACAAACAGCAATCTGAAATATTTAAAGAAGCTATCCATTGCTTCATCTTTATTAAAGCAGCGTTAATTTCTATGAATACGTATTGAATATAGCATCTTGTTCCACTTTTGTCAACATGTTTTTCCGTTTTCGACAACAAGGATTTTATCCCGGAAAGTAGAGATTAACGTCGTTGCCATAGTTATTAGATCTATCTTCGCATCTTATATTCCTTTTTATGAACATATATGTTCCATTATTAGTAAAAAATACTTGACCTTGATATGGCTTCATGTTATCTTATTATTAGATTACGCGGCCTATCTAAAAATATAAGGGGGTAAGATGAATATCGGAGAAAGGTTAAAGAATATAAGAAAAAATAGGGATTTGACACTGGATGACATCTCTAAAAAGTCAGGAGTCGGGAAAGCCACCTTAAGCAGGATAGAAAACAATATTACTGCGGGGACGCTGCGTACGCATATGAAAATATGCGATACGCTAGGCCTTACATTGAAAGACCTATATGAAGGAATTGATTTGCCTAAAGAAGAAATTTCCGCCCTAAATGAAAAAACTACCAAAGAAGCTGAAATATTTTCTTATGACGAAAAAACTAAATCAATAATCCTAACCAAAAATGCGCAGAAAAATAATATGCTGCCGCAGCTTTTAATAGTTGAAGCTAATGGCAAAACCCATATAGAACAAAATATGCCCGGCATAGAGAAATTTGTTTATTGTATAGAAGGGCAGATTCAAATCAGCATCGAAGATAGGCCTTATAAATTAAAAAAAGGCAACAGCCTGTATTTCAAAGCCTCTCTGCCCCACCGTTTTATTAATATAGGTAAGAGAACCACAAAATGCCTGATAGTGATAAGCCCCGTGGCTTTATAAACTAAAGGAGACAAAAATGCCCAAGAAAAAGATACTTATATGCGACGATGAAATCGGTATCCGGGAATCGTTAAACCTAATCCTAAAGGACAACTACGATATTTCTTTCTGCAACAACGGGCAGGAGTGTTTGGGATTACTTAAATCCGGCCAAGAATATGATCTTATTTTGCTGGACATAAAAATGCCCAAACTAAGCGGACTGGATACATTAAGAGAAATCAAGAAGGAAAAACCTGGAATGAAAGCAATAATTATTACGGGGTATCGAAGCGTAGAAACTGCGGCTGAGGCGATAAACGCAGGAGCTTCAGACTATATCGTAAAACCTTTTAACTCTAAAGATATAATCAAAAGCGTAGAAAAAAGTATAGGATAAAATTAAGGCAGAAAATTATTAAAGGCAGCCTTCCTCATATAGTTCAATCAAAGCCTTAGCCGCCACAGGTTGAAATTGCGTATCTATACATTTGCGTATCTCTTCCACTGCCTGTTTTTTATTTAAAGCTGGCCGGTAAGGACGGCTGGTAGTCATAGCATCGTAGGAATCAGCTACCGCGATAATAGACGAAATTAAAGGGATACGGTCTCCTTTTAACCCCTCTGGATAACCCCTTCCGTCGAAACGTTCATGGTGGTATTTTACTCCGTCGATTGCCCTTTTTAAATCTTCAATGGGCTCAAGTATAGCAGCGCCAATCAAAGGATGTTCGTTTATTTTTCTTCTTTCTTCCTCATTAAGCTCGCCTTTTTTATTCAGAATATGTTCGGGTATGCCGATTTTGCCTATATCGTGCAGCAAAGCGGAGATATTCAAATCATCTAAGAAAACAGGGTCTACTTTTATACGCTCTGTTATTATTAATTTCTTTGCTAAAGACAAGGATATCTGGGTTACCCTCTCAGTATGGCCGCGAGTATAATGATCTTTGGCGTCGATAGTAGTCGCTAATGCTTTAGTTGTTTCCAAAAACAGCCTCTTATTCCTTTCAATTTGCCCCTGCAGCTCTTCAAAAAGCTGGGCGTTCCTGATGGCCATTGCCACATCATGGGCTAAAGCAACAAAGAAATCCAATTCGTCATGGTGAAAGTTTCTTCCGGAAACCTTCTTGCCTAATAATAAAACCCCTAATAATTCGTTCTGGAAATAACTCGGTATAGCCACTACCGCTTCCAAAAGATTCATCTGCGTCCTCAAAGAAGTCAATAATTCCCTCAGATCCTTATGCTTTCTGAGCAAATATCTATTTCTCAACATTCTTGAAATCTTATTGTAGACCAATACCCCGCCGTCTATATACCTGTGATTAGTCTTATCCATAAAAAACTTTATCATTGCGTTATCCGTATCAATACGGATAAATCCTGTGGGGATCTTCAAACCTACCTTGCCCCTTGAAACAGTCAGGATATAACTATTCAATTTATTATTATAAAGAAGGATGCCGGCATGGCGAATCTTTACCTTGTTAACAATCATCCTGACAATTAACTGGATAAGCGTCTTTGGCCGATGCACAAGAATCATCTTGCGCGCTGCGTCTTCTAATTCTCTCTTATAATTAATCCCCATATTTATCCTGCCTTTTTATTGCCTGTCTTAAGCAGCCTTTTCAATACAACCTCTTCTAATTCGTCCAGCTTAAGCGGCTTATGGATATAATCCGTCACGCCTAATTCCTTCGCCTTATCCGAGGTTTCTTTCTCGTCCACGCCCGTAACCATAATTACCTGCGTATTATTCTGCATCTGGCGCATCTTCTGCAAAACCTCTATGCCATCCATTCCGCCCAAACGCACATCCAAAAGTACCAAATCGGGCTTTTCTTTAACCAATAAGTCAAGCGCCTCTTCTCCGCTTGACGATACAATTACTTCTATTTTTCTTCTCTGGAAAAAATTCTTAGCAAACTCGCGCACATCTACTTCATCATCAACAATTAATAGCTTTGACATATTTTTCTCCTTTTTTAATGAGCACGTGGCTTATGGAACGCTAGTGAACATAAGTCACTGTGCGAATTAAACCCAGCACCTTTTACATATTCAGATATTTTAAATAATTGTTTATTAAAAACTTTTAATACTAAAAAGGTGCTGGGTCAAATTCAGACATACAACTTACGTCGCTTTGTTCCGTAAGTTGTGTCTTTATTTGACTACTTTTTATTCGCCAGCGGTAAAATTATTTCAAATTTAGTTCCCGAGCCATAAACAGAATCAATACTTACAGCCCCTTCGTGAAAACCTATTATTTTTTGTATGACATAAAGGCCTAAGCCGGTGCCTTTTCTGCTGGATGCCTTTGTGGTAAAAAACGGCGTAAACAACTTATTCTTATCTTTATCTTTGATGCCAATACCATTATCCTCAAAAGTAATATATAAATTATCCTCGTGGGGAAAAGCAGATATCGCTATCTTACCTTTATAATTCTCTTCCTTCAAAGTTTCCTTTCTCTCCTTAGTGGCATCATAGGCATTATCTATTAAATTAAAGAATACCTCCTCTAATTGCGTCAAGTTGCATTTTATTTTTGGCAAATCAGCGGGAATCTGCCTCTTTATATCCAACTCGTGCAATCTCACTTTATATTGAGCCATTTCCAACGCGCCATAAACGACTTTATTAAAATCTACTTGCTCGAAACCCCGTTCTCCCGGCCTCGAATATTTCAAAAGCCCTCTTACTATCTCGCCGCCCTGCGCGACATTTGTCTGCACCCTTTCAAAGGCGTACTTAAGCTGCTTGAACGTCTCTTTGACTTCCTCAGAGCAATGGGAAACATCTGTATTTTTCAAAACATCCAAAGAATCTCCGCTGATCAAAGACAATGCCTGAAAGCGGTTATTTATCTGATGG
>JAQTPJ010000040.1 GCA_028712915.1 Candidatus Omnitrophota bacterium | reverse complement strand
CCTGCGATTAAACCTTTAGTTCCTAATTTCATCGGCGATGAGACGACCGCCTTTTGTCCCACCGCATAGGTGGGATTGGCTGCCTGCTGCTGGGTTAACCCAGTTCTCTGCTGCTGAATTAGCGGTGAGGAACCGGAAGCGCTCCCAGCATTATTATCGGTCTCCGTAAGCTGACGGTATGCTTTGATAAATAACGCGCCTAAGTTCTTTTCAGGGGAAACATACTGGTCAAAGTCTGAATTGTTTGCTAATTTACCCTGGGCCTTCTGCCAGAAATCAGGCCAGTTAACTGAACCGCTATTAAGAATCTCTTCATTAAGCATCTTTAGGAGCGGATCATTTACCCTCATTGTGCCTGTGCCTTTTGTTGAGATAATAGCCGCCTGCGGGCTAAGATCAAGAACTGATGCCAGATTATTGTATCCGCCGCAGGAACCAAGCCAAACAATGCGCGTATTCGAAGCAATCTCAGGGATGGTTTCATCCACATAATAGCTATGCCCCCTGTGCACAACCACCTGAGGGGTTAAGTTTTGTTCACCAAATAAGCCCTGAATCGCCTGCCTGCCTTCTTCCTGCTTATCCGGCCTGTTGGCATATATTTCTATTTCCCTACCAGACGAATTCGCTGATTTAATTAAGACGTAATCCGGGTTTAGCTCTATTTTCCAACCATTAGGTTTTGTTTGCGTTATAGAAGTAATATTGCCTTCATTATCCCAATTTACTTGAGCACCATAAGCATTAAGGAAGCTCTTAAAAGAATGATGCCCATCCCAATTCTTCTCCTCTTTACCACCAACCCTATCATCATAGAAGAAATACTGCTGGATATTCTTACCCTGCTGGTTAAAGAGGTCCTGCCTAGAAAGACCAGTTACATCAGCAAGCTGATATTTGGTTTGCATCTGTTTAAACCAGCCTTCGTTAATAACTGCGTTCTCGGCAAACATACCGGAGAGCAGACCGTAAATAGCAGTTCCTTCATGGTTGCCTTCCTGGCTGACGCGGCTGTATTCCTTTTGCACTGTTTCCTGTAATACCTTCAGAATATCCTTATCCTTAATGGATGCAAAAGCGTCTGCCACAGTTACTGCCTGGGCAAGCATATCCTTTTCCTTGTCAATACCCTGGGCAAATCTCTCTAAGAGCCGTGTATTGGTATCTGAATCATTGGTCTTTAAGAAATCATTCAGCCTGCCAAAGCTGGCGGCAATGTTAATAAAGGTGCGGAAACCTGTATGGTTGACTTCTTTTAACAACTGGTCGCCGCTTGTCTGTCCCATGCGGTTAAACATGCGGTTGAAAAGACCATGAGCAGTACTCGTGCCTCTGTTTGAGTAAACTAACTCTTCTTCGCCAAAAACTATTAAGACGTATAATTCCTGAGGTGTCGCATTTTCTACTGAAACAAAACGCACAGCGTCGAGAGATTCGTGGAGGTCGTTAATTCGGTAAACCCTCTCTGAAGACGCTCTTTTTAAGCTATGAGATACATCCGTGTAACCCTGTTGGATGAGGTCAAAGGAAGAAGTGAGGGCAGCATTGTTATCATTCTCAATAAGGACTTCAAAAACCGAGACTCTCTGTTTCAGGTTGAGGTCAGCGAATTTAGAAGGGTCAGCAGTCCTTAAAAGCTCCTGGGCAGCCTTGGCAGCCTTGGCAATGCTGTTGTTGTAGTGCTTAGCAAAATCGTTTACTTCATGAATCACCTCTACATGACCTTGATGGATGATATCAAAGAAAGGGGTGAGGGCAGCACTGTTGTCATTCTTAATAAGGACTTCAAAAACCTCATATTTCCACCCCGGGTCGAAGTCAGCGAATTTATAGGGGTCAGCAGTCCTTAAAAACTCATGGAGAGTGCTATTGCTGTATTTCCTAGCAAGATAATCTGCTGAATAAAATGCGCTTATCTGGCCCTGCTGCATGAGATCAATGAGGGCGTTGAGGGCAACAGCGCTGTTGTCATTTCGGACTAAGTTCGCTAACTCATAAGCTGCATCTCTATTGTTGGGCTGCTGGGCAAGATTAAAGAGTTCATTTACTCTTTTATCTTGGTAATCCTTGAGTGGCGCCTGCGCGGTTGTTGGCGTAGCAGGCTGCAGCATCGTCTGCGCCTGGGTAATCTTGGGCTGGGTAACTGCGAGCATTGTTAACAAACCCAAACCAGCGATTAGCCCCTTAGCTCCTGTCTTCATCGGCGATGAGGCAATTACCTGCTGCTGGGTTAAACCGCTAACCTGTTGCTGAATCAACGGCGAAGAACCGGAAGGAATCTTGGAACTATTTTCAGTCTTCTGCCATACGCTTATCTCTGGCTCTAACGGTAATCTTACTCCCCAACCACTGTTAATATTTTCTAAATCACCACCTAAACCACCAAAAATAGTGTTATAACCCTCTGCCTGCTTAAACCCAAGCACCCTGCCAAAGGTCTTGCCAAAATTATTCTTAATAGTAGTATCCATAACACTGCAGGACTTAAGCAGCGCTAAGGCAGTAGGGTTAATATATCTATCATATCCATCGAATAAAGACGAACGCAAATCTTTAACGGTTAACCATTCCGCGTCATTATGAACCACAGGAATTATGGATGCATTGGTAGGAATGTTATAATTAAGGAAAGCCGCTAATTGAGCAAATTCTTTATTATCAATAAATTGTGATATTGCTTCAGCACGTTTAATATCTCGTATTATATATGTAGCTCCAATCCCCATAGTGTTGGTTATTGAATCTTTGATAAAAACTTCTAATATTGACTTATCGAACGATAGAAAGATACGATCAGTGTTGCCATGGGCGTTAGAATACAATAAATCCCACTTTCCCGTATCTAAAGTATCCTTGATAGCAGCCCTGTATTCCTTTTTATCGGCTACGGTATCAACTACTGCATGATAACCGGATAATCTTATCTTATATACATCATCTTCAAAATTACTCAAGAACCCATTCGGGTCTGAGTTGGGACTGGCGCGCAACGCCAATGCCCTGCCACTAGGGAATCTCTCGTTATAAGGAAGCTGGCTGATGAACTTTTTGGCCTCGGGAACTATCATATCCTCCAAAGCAACCTTAACTATCATCTTTCTTCTCAGGTCTGTATTCGCATCATAAATTCCGTTTAATATTTTGACTGCCTGTAGAGTATTTATATCCTTTAATTGTTTTGATACTTTTTCTAAGCCTTTATCGTCTAATTTAGTTGCAAAATTAACCGCATCAACCACTGCAAAAGAAGGTAATCTCTCTATTATTCTATCATTTAGCGAATAAGGCGTATCTTCATTCATAAACACAGCATTTAGAGCCGGAGCAAGTCTATGCATAGACTTTTCTACCTTAGAACTATTCTTAATTTTGCCAAAGATTGCTAAAGTAGACTCTAAAAGCATACTCTCTTCATTCACGCTATTGGTTTTTAAGCTACTCTTAATAATATTCTCGAAGGTAGGCACAAGTCTTGTAAGGGCATCCTGGGTTTTTGGAGAATTATATATATAACCCAGTTGGTCTATAGCGCGTATTCTCAAGTCAGAATCTTCCTCTTTTTCAACCATCTTCTCAAAAACAGGAATTAGTTTTATATAGCTATCTCTGAAGTCAGAACTATATGCTTCTAAGGTGCTGGGGGGATTGTTTGTTAATATTGATTGTAATGCGGATATCGATTCATCCTTCAGTGCCTTTGTATAATTCCCGTTGATAATCGTTTCGAGCGTAGGGGTCAACTCTACTGGAGGTGTTATATGATGTCTTGTTACTCTTGGCCCAAAAAATGTAAAATCCACAAAGGCACTAAATTCTTCCGCGGTAATATAATCAGAATTTACGCTTTCTATGCTACCAGCGGGAATGATATTTGTGGGAATTATGTCTTTATTAAACGGTGAGTCCGACGGTATTTGCAGCATTGCCGCAACCCCTAAAGCCAAGAGCAGCCCTTTGCCCTTTACCATCGCCGTCTTAAGCGATGTTCCAAGCGAACTAATCGGCGATGAGGCAGCAGGCGAAGAAGATAACCCGATATCCGCTATATGTTTATTCATCAAATCTGAGATGGCTGAATCTTTGCGCATCAGAGGAACCATTGTGTGCAATAAATTATTTATCCTGATTGATATCTGTTCCTGTACTGATCTTGCATTCTCTATTTTCTGAACTTTAGGCGCGGACATTGCCTTATCCATAAAGTAAGGCGTAAGATGAGCGAATAATTCATTGGCTGTGCCAAAATATGACTTCACCGGCAGTGTTGATAGATCTTTAGCCGCTGTGAACAATCCTTTCATATCTTTCTTTGTAACTTTATCGCCTTTAGCAATGACGCCTTTGGCCATAGTCAAGAAGTTGAGATTGGCAATTTCGCCCGAGGCAAACGATTTATCTTTTTTTACTAAATTCTGAATCTGTATATCCAGTGAGCGCGCTATGTCTTTCGCCGACACGCCCTTCTCCTTAGAAAGTCCTTCCAATAAATTCAAATGCTCAACTAAACCATAGTTCAGAACAGTAAATCTGCTTAAATCATTAGTTGTAATAACAGGACCTTTTGCTATCAAGTCTTTTGCTACTTTTAAGAAATTTTGATTCTGTCTATCATTCGGGTTAAACTCTAAACTCTTGGGGTCTTCTATCCTTTCCACCAAAGCCTCTAATTCGTCAATTACCTGCGCAGAGCGGCCATCTTTAATCATAGCAGACCATTGACCAATCCTATCAATACCCGTATCGTATGTATTGCGCATTATATTCCTCAAAGAGAAATAATCCCGCTCAACTTTACCCTTTGAGGCAATCTCGTCCAAAGCCTCTAACTTTGTTATAAGATGATCCGGACCCTTTGCTGACTCTGCCATATACTGCAAAGCATGGGTAGCTTCATGCGTCAATACAACGCCCTTATACTGCTGAATCATATCTTTTTTGATATTCAACTTGCCGCTCAATAATCCGGCTATTCTCTGTTTTAACGTTATATCAGCCAACATACCAGAAGGAGTGGCGAAATTATCCATTGCCTCCGGAACAACAACAATCCTGTTGCCCGTTTTATTATCGGTTTCCAAATGATAACCGGCTATGTTGCTGATATCTCCGGCATAATGATCTTCTCTTAGGCGTTTTTCTAATTCATCCCTGTCCAGCGCCTCGATGTTAATGCCTTTCTCGAAAAGCATAGCCTTAAAATCTTCCACTTCAGCAAGCAACTTATTCTGCCCAAATGTCAATTCGCTGCGTAATGCTGTCTGGCTAAGATCTCTAAATTTGACCGTTTCAACATCTGTAGCAAGAGGCGAAACCATACTTACAAAATCAGCCACGGAATCAACTTTATAATGCAGCCTCTTGGGAGATACCTCTTTCCACGACCTTCTGATTACGTCATTGCTGATTAAAGAAAGCAGTTCTTTATTATCTAATCCGTTTATGTAATCTACGATTTCCGCGAAATCAGCCTTTTCCCTTAATAAATCCTGCATCAGGTAGCCATGGACACCAGAATTCTCTGATCTGCCGATAAACTCCTGATTATTATTTACGAATTCAAGTGTATTCCTTAAGCTATGCTGCATAACCAATATTTCATTGGGGTTATTTTCTCCTATGCCCAAGTCGAGCTGGTTAATGGAAGAATATATCTTGTCTCCGAATTGAGACCTTATGGTTTCTAATTCGTTTTCAGCGTTATACCAAGCATCCCTGCGGTAATCTTTTGAATCATCGATGGAAAGGTGCATGAACTCGTGCGCGCCCTGGCCAAAGTTATATTCAGCCATTAAATTGGATTCAATAGTCTTTGACCCGAATAGACCTAAATCAAAATCAAAATTCATACCTACATCCACAGCTACATATCCGTTATAGCCCCCTCTGAGCATTGCTTCCTGTAGGCTATCTCTCTTTGCCTGAGAACTAGTTTTTCCTGCTCCGTCGCCCCTGTCAATCGTATTAAAAGCAAATCCCTCTATACGGGCCGCAGATGCCTTTAAGGCAGCATCCCGCGCGTCAGCGCTGGCGCTCTTATTATTTGCTAAATTTATTATGGTATTGCGGCCGCGCTCTGCCACCTGTTCTGCCCTAAGCTGCAAATAAGGCAGCATTGCCTGCGTGACTGCTGTTGGGTCATACTGCAAGCTTCCATTGGCAAGGCCTAAAGACGCCTTAATGGTATCGCGCCCCCTTATCTGCTGAGAACTCAAAGCAATGCCTGACTTCTCCATATTGTTTAATTTATCCAACCTTGTCTGCCACAAAGAAGCTCTCTCTCCTGTAACAGTCAAATTTCTAAGCGTTCGTCTTAAGGCGGATTTCTCTCCAACCGTAATTTCAGTTGCGCCAGCATCAATTTCAGCCAAACGATTTCTAACAAATATTTCTGCCTGCTTTCTGGTCGGAATACTATGTACTCTTGCGTAACCGTTTGGCGAAAGGATTTCCTGTAATATTTCTGAAAACTGCGGAGATAATCCAGGGATAAAACTTAACCCCATCTGAATAACCTGCTCTGTCAATGCTTCTTCGATTGTGCCGGTAACAATCATATTGCCTGTCTGACTCATTAGTCTTGCTGATAAAGAAGCTTCTTTGCCTATGCCTCTGACGGCTACGAGTTCGCCAAAGGTCTTTTCCATACCTTTACCGACAGCCTGAAAACCTTTACCAATGTTCTTGTATCTTATATTGGAAAAAGCCGGCTCTGCCAAAGGCGCTAAAATAGCCAATGCGGCTGAGAAGTTAACATTGTCTTTATCCAAAGACCCTAATACTCCGCCTATACCTTTCTCATTAAATTTATCTTTTAATTCCGACAGATTGTTTATTTTATTGCTGCCGTCATTATTCATCCCGAACAATCCGGAAAGATACGCCCTCTCCGCAAACCTACCTGCCAAGCTTAATCTATTCTTAAAATCACCGCCTTTTCCCCACTCGTCGATAAGATTCTGATATTTGACAGCGCTCTGTGCATTCCAGAATGCGCCAAACGTATTATTCCACAAATTCCTTTCTACGGGCGTGTAGGCTGAAGGCGAAATATACTTCTTGGTAAACGCTGAAGTGGCTTCAATCACGCCCTGCAAAGGAGCAATGACAGTAAGCAAATTGATACCTGTGCCGCGGACACCTAAATTCCACAATACGGTCTTTTCAGTTGCTAATGCTGTCCCTGATATTGTGTTGCCAATGCG